>CAZFCV010000068.1:0-7033 GCA_964517985.1 uncultured Dehalococcoidales bacterium
CGTGGAGTTCCTTGCCGAGGAGAGCTGCGGCAAGTGCGTCCCCTGCCGGCAGGGCACGGAGGCGATGGCGGAAATCCTGAAGAGATTCTCCCGGGGCGAAGGGCAGGAGAACGACATCCGGCTCCTTGAGGAGCTGTCCAGCGCCATGATGCTCTCTTCACTGTGCGGTCTGGGGCAGGCGACACCCATCCCGGTGGTTGATAGCCTGCAATACTTCAAGGGCGCCTACGAGAGCCAGATGAGCAAAATTTAAGACGGGGTGCTGCCATGAAGACAATCACCGAGCAAAAGCCGTGGGAAGAGATTTTGGAGATGCTGGGCGGGGTGGGAAAAATATATATCACCGGCTGCGGTACCTGTGCCACCATGTGCCGCACCGGCGGCAAGTCCGAGGTTGCGGAGATGAAGGAAAGGCTTGAAGCCGCCGGGAAGGAGGTCACCGGCTGGATGGTGATACCCTCCGTCTGCGACGAGCTTTCCCGCTCTGCCCTGGAGGACAATGCCGGGGACGTTGCTGCCGCTGATGGCATACTGGCAATGCACTGTGCCTTCGGGGTACAGACGCTCTCCCTCTATACCAGCACGCTGGTCTACCCGGCGCTAAATACCATGTTTATCGGCATTGAAGACACCCCGGGGCACTTCATAGAGGTCTGCAAGCAGTGCGGGGACTGTGTCCTGGGGAAGTCAGCCGGCTTATGCCCCCTGGTCAGGTGTGCCAAGAGCCTGCTGAACGGGCCCTGCGGCGGCTCGGTAGAGGGCAAGTGTGAGGTCTCACCGGATATCCCCTGCGTCTGGCAGATGATAGTTGACCGCCTCCAGGCTCTTGACCGGCTGGGGATACTGGAGGAGATAGTGCCCCCCCATGACTGGAGTGCCAGCAGCTCCGGGGGACCCCGCCGGCTGGCTGTGGAGACTATCTGCGTTACCTGAGAAGGCGGCAAAGCCCGTAACCAGCCCCGGAACGGGTAACGGGAGGCAGGCAATATACTATTATGACTACCTCAAGCGATAATTCTACGGCAAGGGAATCCCGGGCGGAGCGCAATCCCCAGGAAGCCGCCCTGCTGATATGGCTCAAGGTGCTCATCACCACCCGGTGGACGGCTATCCTCGGCGCCATTATCACCACCCTGGTTGCCACCAGGGTATTTCAAATTGGCTTTGATCCCATCCCCGTATATCTCATCTGCGCCTTCATGGCCGCCTATAATCTGGTGCTGCTACAGCAATCCCGGAGCCTGGAAACCAGAAGAACCGGCTCCCTAATCCACCGGATAAGGGTCTACGGCAGCATTCACATCGTCCTTGACCTGATCACCCTCGCCGCCCTTCTCCATTTCACCGGCGGCATAGAGAACCCGTTTATCTTCTACTTCGTCCTCCACATACTGGGCGCCAGCATCGCCTTTCGCCGCAAGGAGGTCTACTACCTGGGCTCCATAGCGCTGTTCTTGATTGTCCTGCTGGTCGGCCTGGAGTATAGCGGGGCAATCCCGCACAACAACCTTGCCGGGTTTGCCCCTCCCGACCTATACCGGGAAGTAAGCTACATCCTGGTTCTCCTTGTTGTCCTCGCCAGCGCCCTCTATATCAGCACCTATATGGCTACCTCCATGTCACGGGAGCTGCAAAGAAGACAGGAAGAGGTCATCAAGCTGCGGGAGAAGCTCCTGCGGGAGAGAACCGGGCAGCTGAAACAGGCGTCTGTTGAGATATCCAAGCTGGAAGAGGAAAAGAACCGTTTCCTCCGCTTTCTCGGCATTGCCGCCCATGACCTGAAGGCGCCGCTCACCGCCATCCAGGGCTTCCTGTGGGTCATGCTGGGCGGCTACGCCGGAGCGCTTGCCGACAAGCAGAGAAACATGCTGGAAAGGAGCAGCCGGCGGATTACCGAGCTGCTGCACCTGATTTCCGACCTCCTGGACATCCCCCGCATCGAGACCGGGCAAATCGTCCAGGAGATGAAGACGATATCCCTGCGCGAGGTTGTGAAACACTCCCTCAATGACCTGCGCGACCGGGCGAAGGAAAAGGGGCTAAAGCTAAAAGTAGAGCTGCCGCCAACCCTGTCCCGGATTCGCGGCTCCAGCCCCCGGCTCCAGCAGGTGCTGACCAACCTGGTAAGCAATGCCATCAACTATACGCCCGAGGGCACGGTAAACGTCCGGATAGCCGAGGAGGAGAAAACCATGCAGATTGAGGTGGCGGATACCGGAATTGGCATCCCGCCCGAGGACATACCCCGGGTCTTCAACGACTTCTTTCGCTCCAGCAACGTGGAAACAAAGGGGACCGGGCTGGGGCTATCCATCAGCCGGAGGATAGTGGAAGCCCACGGGGGAAGGATATGGGTGGAAAGCCCCGACATGGAAAGCGGAAAAGGGAGCAAATTTACCTTTACCCTGCCCAAGAAAAGCGGAAAGTTCTAGAGCGGAGGCAAGAGACATGAAAGCAGGAACAAACCTGGAGAAGGTACTGGAAAGCGGCCGCTTTGCCGTCACCGCTGAGGCTGGGCCCCCGAAGGGGACCAGTCCGGCGGTAGTGGAGAGGAAGGGGGAACTGCTCCGTCACTGCTGCGATGCGGTTAATGTGACCGACAATCAGACGGCTATTGTCCGCATGTCCAGTCTCGCCGGCTGCGCCCTTATCAAGGGACAGGGTGTTGACCCGGTAATGCAGATAGTTTGCCGCGACCGCAACCGGATTGCCATTCAGAGCGATGTGCTGGGGGCGGTGGCGCTGGGCATCGGCAATATCCTCTGCCTCTCCGGCGACCACCAGCGCTTCGGCAACCACCCCGCCGCCAAGAACGTGTTTGATATTGACTCCATGCAGCTGATTCAATCCTTAAAGACCATGCGGGAGGAGAAGAAGTTCCTGAGCGGGGACGATATCTCCGGCGAGGTGCCCCTTTACATCGGTGCCGCCGCCAATCCCTTCGCCGACCCCTTTGAGTTCCGGGTCGCCCGGCTGGCGAAAAAGGTTAAAGCCGGGGCGGACTTTATCCAGACCCAGGCTGTCTATGACCTCGCCAAGTTCGCCCGGTGGATGGAGATAGTCCGGGAGCGGGGCTTGGACAGGCAGACGCACATCCTGGCCGGGGTGATACCAATCCGGTCGGTAGGTATGGCTCGCTACATGCGGGACTATGTCTCTGGAGTGAGCGTCCCCGACGAGATAATCACCCGGCTGGAGGAGGCAAAGAGCGCCAAAGAGGAGGGACTCAAGATGGTGGTTGAGCTTATTGACCAGCTCAAGGAGATACCCGGAATCCACGGTATTCACGTCATGGCGGTGGGCTGGGAGGATATTGTCCCTGAGCTTGTAGAACGGGCTGGATTATTGCCGAGACCTGTATTATAATGCCAGAGGAGGGAAAAATGAGCCAAAAGATACTGGTAGTTGATGATGACCCTGATATTTTGGATGCCGTAACCATGATACTTGAATCTCAGGACTATGAGGTGATTACAGCCCGGGACGGGGTGGAGGGTCTAGCCAACCTCAAGGCGGAAAAGCCAGACCTGATGATCCTAGACCTGCTGATGCCCAAGATGGACGGGTTTGCCGTATGTAAGGAACTCCAGGACCCGAGGTGGTCAAAGTACCGGGATATACCCATCCTGATATTGACTTCGGTCAGGGAGGAAGCCAGCCGCCGCCGTTACGAGCTGGAAACTGGCCTGGAGCTTGATGTGGACGACTATGTAGAGAAGCCCATGTCCCCTGACGTCCTGCTGGAGCGGGTGGAGAGCCTTATCAAGAAGAAGAACCGGGTATAAGTTTCCTGGCACCTAAGGAGAGTTAAAGATGGGAAAGACAGCCAAAATCCTGCTTGTTGATGATGATGTTGACTTTGTCGAGGCAACGAAGACCGTTCTGGAAAGCAAGCCCTACGAAGTAATCGTCGCCCATGAGGGTGCTGAGGGGCTACGCAAGGCAAGAGAGGAAAAACCGGACCTGATTCTCCTGGATATAATAATGCCGGTACAAGACGGCTTTACCGCTGCTGAGCAGCTCAAGAAAGACCCCGAGCTCAGCCAGATCCCGACCCTGATGCTAACCAGCTATGCCACCCGGCGCGGGGGGACGGCAATCCCGGTCAGCCGGGGACTTGCCCTTGACGTTGAGGATTATATTGACAAGCCAATTGCCCCGGAAGCCCTGCTGGCTAAGGTAGCGGAATACATCAAGGGGTAGCCGGAAGCCGGCTAGTACTCGCTGGAGATGAATCCCTGAATCTGGGCATAGGTGAATACCGGGCCATCGCGGCAGACATAGAGATTACCAATATTGCACCGCCCGCACTTGCCGATGCCGCACTTCATCCGCTTTTCCAGGGTGGTTATCATCTGCTCCGGGGTAAAGCCCAGCTTTGCCAGCGCCGGGAAGGTAAACCGTATCATGATTGGTGGCCCGCAGACGATAGCCACCGAGTCCCGGGCGGGGGGAGCCACCTCCTCCAGTATCTTGGGCACCACGCCCACCTTCCCTTTCCAGCCTTCATCGCCCCGGTCAACCGTGGTTGCCATGTTTATCGTCTTGTCTTTGCCCCAGGCATCCAGGTCGTAGCGGAAGCAGAGGTCGTCCGGGCTGCGGGCACCATAGATAATATCTATCCGCCGGTATTTATCCCGGTTGTCAATGACATTCCAGATTAGCGACCGCAGCGGCGCCAGACCGATGCCACCGCCCACAAAGACCAGGTTCTTACCCTCCAGCCGGTCAAGGGGGAAGCTATTGCCGTAGGGTCCCCGGAAGCCTATCTCGGCACCGACACCGAGGCGGTGCAGGGCATTGGTCACCTTGCCCACCCGCTGCACGGCAAACTCCAGGTGGTCGCGCCGGGTGGGGCTGGACGAGATGCAGAGGGGGGCTTCGCCAGCACCAAAGACAGAGTACTCCCCGAACTGCCCCGACTCAAAGGTGAACGCCGCGCGCAGCTTCTCGTCCTTGAAGTTGAAATGGAAGGTGAGCACATTGGGGGTCTCGGTAACTATCTTCTCAATCACCGCTATATGCGGCAGATAGACATTACCCTGTGCCAGAAACCTTTTTCGCTGGCTGATATCGCTAACCGCCATCTTCACCTCTCCGGCTGTACCGGGACGGGCAGGCTCGCCAGTGTCTCCGTAATATCCCAGTTCACCGGGCAGAGACGGATACAGCGCCCGCATCCGGTGCAGGCAATAACGCCAAAGTTCATCGGGTAGAACTCATACTTGTGGCTCACCTTCTGCCGCACCCGGCGCCACTTCTCCTCCCTCGGGTTCTCCATGGGCATCTTGGTATAGATACAGAAGGCGCAGCTATCCCAGCACCGCAGCCTCACCCCCTGCTTCTTCACCATCTCATCATCAATATCAAAACAGTGGCAGGTGGGGCAGAGGAGGGTGCAAACACCGCAGCTGATACACTTGGCGGCTACCCCTTCCCAGTAGTCCCCGTCCTCAAAGCAGGAAAGCAGCCTCTTATCAATGCCCCCGGTGTCCACCACCCTGGTCACCCTCTGCCGGGCGGCTTCCTTTACCTCCCCGGCACGGGCATCATCCGCCCCGGTTGCCTCCTCCAGCCCGCGGCTGCGGGCAACCAGCTCCCTGCCTGCCTCGCTAACCGCCTCAACCAGGAACTCGTCACCGAGGTCGGTAAGCAGCAGGTCAAGGTGAGCCGGGTCAGCGGGGCTACTCCCCAGCGAGGTGCAGAAGCAGCTATCATAGGGGCGGGTGCAGCCAAGCCCGACCAGCACCGTATTCCTCCTCCGGGAAAGGTAATAGGGGTCTTCATAGCCATCGCCAAAGATGAAGTCCAGTATGTGGAGGGCGTTAGCATCACAGGGGCGAATGCCAAAGATGAGCTGCCGGCCCTCATCCGCCGCCGGAAGCTCCACCTGGTAGCCTTCCTTGTCCTTCCGGAAGCGGAACATCTCCTCCGCCGCGGGGAAGAGGCTAGCCTTGGCGGGCACGACGGTATTGCGGTACCACTCCAGGAAGCTGGTATCCTTCCCGTCCCACCGCGCCATGGCGCTTGCCCCGCCCTCCCTTGAGGGAAGGAGCACGGTAAACTCCTCACGCCACTGGTTGAGAAGCTTAGCGATATCCTTTTTCTTTATCTTCTTGTTCGCCATTTCACCCTAGCGGAAAAACTCCTCCGCTTCCTCAATCTCGTAGGCAGTCAGCAGGGGTGCCGCATCCCTGTCCATCCCGGACTTGAAGTGGAACAGCTCACCGACAATGTCGTACATCTCTCTGGTCAGGCTCCTCAGGGGGATATTCACCGGGCAGGCACGCTCGCACTCACCGCAGTCGGTGCACCTTCCGGCGACATGGATATTGCGCACTATCTGGAAGAGGAGATTGTCCTGCCACCGGGGCACCGGCGATAGCCACTTCGGCTCCGACTCCTCAACAAAGCACCGCTGGCAGTAGCAAGCCGGGCAGGCATTGCGGCAGGCATAGCAGCGGATACAGCGGCTGAACTCGTCCTTCCAGAACTGCCACCGCTCCGCCGAAGACATGCCCTTGAGCCCGTCTATCTTCGCCCGGCTGGCTTCTCCATCGGCAGGCGGGGGAGCCGGCTCGCCGAGGAGGATGTCATATTCCTGCGGGGTGGGGAGCTCACAGGCAAGGCAGTTATCAAAGAGGACCCCGGTAACGGGGTATTCCGTCCTCTTGCCATCGGCAACTATCGCCACCCTATCCCCGTCCCGGATAATGTCCGTCACCTCATCCCGCTCCCTGCCCGCCAGCTTCTCCACCTTGCTCAGGTCAATAATACCGGAGCAGGGAACCCCCAGGATGACCAGTTCCTCTCTGGCTACCTTGTTGTCCTGTATCAGGCTAACGATGGAGCGGCTGTCGCACCCCTTGGCGACAATGCCAACCCTGCCCTTGAGCCCCGTCAGGAAGTTTGCCAGGTTGCTGGTGATAAAGGGGTTGATTACCAGATTACGGACGTCCTCTTTGTCCCTGGTTATCAGCGGGGTGGTGGTGAACTTCAGCGTCAACTGCTCCCTGGCCGTCGCCGGGTTGGC
>CAZFCV010000069.1:0-1910 GCA_964517985.1 uncultured Dehalococcoidales bacterium
ATACGGGCGTGATGTTCCAGGTAGACCACGCCCAGCGCTCGGGTCAGTTTGGCGAGCAGGTAACACTCCTCGTTGTCCAGCGCCGAACCGCCCAGGTTGGCGATGGCTTCGTTGCGGTTGACGATTTTGCCTTTGCCATCCCTCTCGATGAAATTGGCGTCCCTGGTGTCCTTGATGCGGCGGGCGAGGTTATCCAGTGCCCAGTCCCAGCTTTTCTCCTCCCAGTCGCTGGCACCGGGTGCCCGGTAGAGGACCTTGCTCAGGCGCCAGGGGTTGTCGGGAGATAGCTGGCGCATTGAAGCCCCCTTGGCGCAGGCAGCGCCGCGGTTAATGGGATGATCGGGGTCGCCCTCTATGTTCAGCACCTTACCATCCTGTACATCGATGATAAAGCCGCATCCAGAGGCATCATAGGGGCAGATGGTGCTCTTCTCCCCTATCCTCTTTTTTAGGGGTAGAAGCTTGGCTGGTTTGGCCAGGGCGACATCGGTATTGAGGGCTTTGAATAGAAAAACCCCGCCCACCCCGGCACCCGAAGCCTTGAGGAACTCTCTCCGACTTAGCTCCACAATTCTCCCTCCTTCTCCTGATTTTTTCTGCTTGACTATAATGGGCTAATTTGGGGGGGGAATAGAGATTTCAGTGCTGTGTCCTGAAAGCAGACAAAAAAAAGAGGGGTACCAGAGGCGTACACCCTCCATCTGCAGCCGGGACCCTTCAGGGAAATAGCCATAGCTTAAGCTCGCTTGTTATAATAGCATTCGGCGTAATAATTAGTCAAGCCCCCTGACCAATGAATTTCTCACTTTTGCCAGGTAAAGAGTTCCCACCTTCGTGCCAGCCATTAGCTGCCTTTCCGGCAATACCCGATTTGGTTGCTGCCCGGGCGGGATGTGAACAGGGAAAAACCTTGACAGCCGGCTGGTGCTGTGATAGTCTAATGATTATAGAACGTTCGTTCCTAAAACAATCGTTAGGGGGGCAGCATGAGAACACCGGGGGTGAGCCCGACACGGGAGCGTATCCTCAGGTTCATACGGGACTTTTTTGCGGAGCGAGACTATGCGCCGACGGTGCGGGATGTGGTGAAGGGTTGCCGTCTTAGCTCGACAGCGGTGGTCCAGCACCATTTGAATGTTCTGGAAAGGGAGGGGCGTATCCGCCGTGACCCCGGTGTCTTCCGGAGCATTCAGCTTACGGACAGAAAGAATGTAGTCAGTGTGCCCTTGCTGGGTAGCATTGCTGCCGGCGAGCCCGTCCCGGTGGTGACGGCGGAGTCCTGGGCAAGCCAGGCAATAGAGACCCTTGAGCTCACTGATGAGCTAACCCAGCGCCGGGAGGTCTATGCCCTCAGGGTGCAGGGGAGCTCAATGATTGATGCCCTTATTGATGATGGTGATGTTGTCCTCATGGAGCCGGCAAACACTGCCGGGGAGGGTGACATGGTAGCCGTATGGCTCAAGGAGGAGCAGGAGGTGACCCTGAAGAGGCTCTATCTGGAGCCGGGGAGGGTGTGCCTCAAGCCGGCAAACAAACTTATGAAGCCAATCTACCAGCCTCCGGAAAACATTGAAATTCAGGGCCGGGTGGTCGGGGTGATAAGAAAGCTGTGATGGTCAGGGGGCTTGCCCTGGCGCTGCCGGGCTAGTCTGCCAGCGCCGGTGCCAGGGGGAGCAGCAGCGTGGGCCCAGTCTTGCGCTGCAGGTAGGACTTGGTGTAGTTTGACGGGAAGGAATAGATGACCTGGGTCTTGGGGTACTCCAGGCAGAAAAGGAACACGCCTACCGCCTGTGGTTTTGTCCCGAAAGGACCAATTACCATGTTGCCTGATTCCTTCGTCTCGTTATAGATGTCCTCAAGGGCGCTCTTGACGGCGTACGGGTTGTCCGCCGGCACCTCTCTTACCTCCA
>CAZFCV010000069.1:1920-6906 GCA_964517985.1 uncultured Dehalococcoidales bacterium
TTTCAGGTAGTCCTGGTTTCCGTAGCGGGGAGGGTTGGTTATCAGGGCGATTGTCTTTGGCGGGTTAAAGTGTTTCCATACTGCCAGGGCACGTTCCGGCTCAAATCCCAGGAGCAGGATAAGGCTGGTCTGCTTCTCCAGGGAGGGGCTGCCGTAGAAATTGGGTACCGTGGTAATCTGTTCCACCCCCTGGGTAAGCTTGGTGGGCAGGTAGGTCTGTGTTGTGTGAAGGATGCGGGGAATCCCCAGGTTCAGTTCAATCACAAGGTAGTGTAGGAGCTCCAGGAGATAGATTTTGGTAAAGCCGCTGATGTCAATCGTAATGAAGGGCTCCTCGGGATTTCTTGGCTTGCACCTGCTCCAGATATTCTTGAGCTGGGCAATCCCGTCAAATGGGTTCTGCCTCGGATAGGAGATGACGAAGATACCCTCGCCGGTTCTTTTCCCCAGTTCCCCCTGCAGTCTGAAGAGGTTGGTTTCAACCTGCTGCTTGTAGAGTGACTCCTCGGCGACGAAGATTACGGCAAACCTTGTCCGGAAATCAATGCCCATTTTGGCGGTGCTTGAGGTGCACCTCTTTTCAAAACTGGCGCAGCAGATGAAGAGGTCGTCGGGTCCGTATTCGTTCAACCTTGTCAGGCGCTCTACTTCAATTGGTTCCTCGGCAGCCTTCATCTTTGCCTGTCCCAGCCTGTCGCCGTTGTCTCCGCACCAGCCTTCCCAAGGACACTATAAATGGCTTGGTGGCGGTTGTCAATTTCCCCGCCGGTTCGCTGGGTATATTATATACATTATATAGAACGCCTGCCACACGGGTCCCGGGGCAGGTGACGTGGCATGCCGGCGCTTTAAGGGGAAATGAGCCTTTCCGGGGAAGGTTGAAACTTGCTTTCAATTACAGTTGTAGATTGCAGGAGTGTCCGGCTTGTTGCGGGGGCGGGCGGGGGTTATAATAAGAAGCGGCGGTTGGGGGGTATGCGGGATAGGAGACAGACATGGCGGGAGAAGTCGCCCGGTTAGAAGACGTATGGGTGCACTATGACGGCATACCGGTACTGGAGGGAGTGACCCTTTCCATAGCCGAGGGGGATTTCCTGGGCATTATTGGGCCCAATGGCGGCGGCAAGACCACGCTGCTTAGGGTCATGCTGGGACTGGTCAAGCCGACGCAGGGAAGGGTGTCAATACTGGGCACCTCCCCGGAGCGGAGCCGGACGGAGGTCGGCTATGTTGCCCAGACCCCTCTTTTTGACCGCGATTTCCCGATAAGCGTTGGGGAGGTGGTGCTGATGGGGCGGTATAACCGAACCGGGCTCTTCCGGCGCTACAGCCGTGAGGATAGAAGGGTGGCTCAGGAAGCCCTGCAAACGGTTGACATGCTTGAATATCGCCACCGGCAGATAGGGCAGCTCTCCGGTGGGGAGCAGCAGAGGGTCTTTATTGCCCGGGCGCTAGCCGTTAAACCGAAGCTACTCCTCTTTGATGAGCCTACTGCCAGCGTTGACCCGGCAGTGCAGGCTGAGTTTTACGAGCTCCTGGAGAGGCTGAAACAGCAGATGGCGATAGTGCTCGTCTCCCATGATATAAGTGCCGTTTCCATCTACGTGGACAGCATAGCCTGCCTCAACCGCCAGTTGTTCTATCATGGCTCCAAGGAGATTACCCCCGAGGTGCTGGAAGCCACCTACAAGTGCCCGGTGCAACTGATAGCCCACGGGGCTATACCCCACCGTGTGCTGAAGGAGCACTAGGGATGCTGGAAGCGCTGCAGTATGAGTTCATGCGCAATGCCCTGCTTGCCGGTCTGCTTGCCTCGGTAGCTTGCGGCGTCATCGGCGTCTACGTGGTAACGAAGCGGCTCGTTTTTGTCAGCGGCGGCATTGCTCACGCCTCCTTCGGTGGTATCGGTCTGGGCTATCTGGTGGGGATAAACCCGGTTCTGGGGGCAATGCTCTTTACTGTTGCCTCGGCTCTGGGGATGGGGCTGGTTACCAGAAGGACAAGGCTGCCGGAGGACACCGCCATTGGCATAATGTGGGCGGTGGGGATGGCGCTGGGGATAATCTTCATCGGGCTTGCCCCGGGCTACGCCCCCGACCTCTTCAGCTATCTGTTCGGCAATATTCTCACCGTGCCCACTCCCGACCTGCTGCTGATGCTGCTCCTGGATATTGCCATCGTCCTTGTCGTGGTGGCGCTCTACAGGGAGTTTATGGCTCTCTCCTTTGATGAGGAGTTCAGCCGGGTGGTGGGGGTGCCGGTGGAAGCCGTCTACCTCCTGCTGCTCTGTCTGGTTGCCCTGACGGTGGTGGTGTTAATCCGGGTGGTCGGCATTATCCTGGTAATTGCCCTGCTCACCATTCCCGCCGCCCTGGCACGGCAGTTCACCCGGAGCCTGCGCATGATGATGCTCCTTGCCGTGCTCTTCGGCGCCGTCTTTACCTTCGGCGGTCTCTGGCTCTCCTTCCTCTTTGACCTGGCTTCCGGGGCGACCATTATCCTCCTTGGTGGCGTTGTGCTCCTCGCCTCTTTTGCCTTCTCCCGGCGGCGCCGCGGCAGGAAAAAGATGGAAGAGGTGGCTGGTGGTTGATGGCGGAGACAGGGAATTTGCACTTAGCCCGGATTAGCGTTTGCGGCGTGGTTCAGGGGGTTGGCTTCCGGCCCTTCGTCTATCAGCTGGCTAAGAAGTATAACCTTGCCGGCTGGGTGTGCAATACCTCCGAGGACGTTAAGATTGAGGTTGAAGGGAAGCGGGAAAGCCTTGCCCGGTTTTTGCTGGCGCTTCAGGATAGTGCCCCGCCCCTGGCTCATATAGAGGGTATCTCCCGTCGCTACCACCCCCCGATCGGCTACCGGGGCTTTGAAATCCGCAGCAGCATCGCCGAGGCGGGCAGGTACCAGCTGGTCTCCCCGGATATTGCTACCTGTCAGCCCTGCCTGGGGGAGGTCTTTGCTGCGGAGGACCGGCGTTACCGCTACCCGTTCACCAACTGTACCAACTGCGGACCCCGCTTTACCATAATTACCGACATCCCCTACGACCGCCCCCGGACCACCATGCGCCGCTTCCGAATGTGCCCCCGCTGTCAGGCGGAGTATGATAACCCGCTGGACCGCCGCTTCCATGCCCAGCCCAATGCCTGCCCTGATTGCGGGCCAGTAGTGCGGCTGGTTGATAACCGGGGGGAGCCGGTGGACGGGGGTGATGCCATTGCGGCGGCGGGCCATCTTCTCCGGGAGGGCAATATCGTGGCGGTCAAGGGGCTGGGCGGCTTCCTCCTCGCCGGCGATGCCACCAGCGATAGCGCCGTTGCCCTCCTGCGCCAGCGCAAGCGGCGCCCCTCCAAGGCACTGGCTATCATGGTGGCTGACCTTGAGGAGGCGGGACGCTATGGTGAGGTATCCGGGGAGGAGGCGGGGCTGCTCGCCTCGCCGCAGAGCCCGATTGTGCTCCTGCGCTGGAAGGCGGGCTCCGTAATCTCCCCGGTGGTAGCGCCGAACCTGAGGTACCTCGGCGTGATGCTGCCCTATACCCCCCTGCACCACCTCCTGCTCGGTGAAGCCGGGCTGCCTCTGGTAATGACCAGCGGCAACCTCAGCGAGGAGCCGATTGCCAGTGACAATGACGAGGCGCGGCGGCGGCTCTCCGGGATAGCGGACTACTTCCTCATTCATAATCGTGATATATATGCCCGCTACGATGACAGCGTGACCATGGTGGAGGCGGGTGGCGCTCAGGTTATCCGGCGGGCGAGGGGCTATGCCCCCTATCCCCTCCATCTGGGCTTTACCGCCCATCAGGCGCTCGGCTGCGGGGCGGAGGAGAAGAATACCTTCTGCCTCACCCGGGATAATCACGCCTTTCTAAGCCAGCATATCGGTGATATGGAAAACCTGGAGACCCTGGAGCACTTCCGGGACACCATCGCCCTCTATGAGAAGCTGTTCCGCATTGAGCCGGTGGTTGTTGCCCATGACATGCATCCGGAGTACCTCTCCACAAAGTATGCCCGGGAGCTGGCTGCGGAGCGGGATGATATCAGGCTCATCCCGGTGCAGCACCACCATGCCCATACCGTCAGCTGCATGGTGGACAACGGGGTCAGCTCCCCGGTCATCGGGGTTGCCTTTGACGGCACCGGCTATGGCGAGGACGGCAATATCTGGGGGGGGGAGTTTCTGGTCGCCGGCTACCGGGGCTACCGCCGGGTGGGGCACCTTGAGTATCTGCCCTTGCCGGGAGGGGCGGCGGCCATAAAGAAGCCCTACCGCACGGCTATCGGCTACCTTATCACCCTGCTGGGGGAGGATGCCCTGAAGCAGGCTCTGCCCTTTTTGCCGGCGGTGGATAGCGCCGGGATAGAGATAATCAAAAAGCAGGTGGGGCAGGGGCTGAACTCCCCCCTGACCTCAAGCATGGGGCGACTCTTTGACGCCGTTTCGGCGCTAATTGGTGTCCGGGGTGAGATAGACTACGAGGGGCAGGCTGCCGTTGAGCTTGAGATGCTTGCCGGTGACGGTATTGGTGGGGGTGGGGGCTATCCCTATTCAGTAACGGAGAATAACGGGATGAGCGTTATTCAGCTCAGGGAGCTATTTTCGGCTATCATTGGCGAGCTGGGGCGGGGGGTTTCTCCCGCCGTAATCTCCGCCCGGTTCCACAGCAGCGTGGCGGAGATGGTAGCCGGGGTGTGCCGGCTGGTAGCCAGAGCGACCGGCATAAAACAGGTAACCTTGAGCGGCGGCGTCTTTCAAAACCGGCTGTTATTAAAGATGGCTATCCCTCTGCTGGAGGGTGCTGGCTTATCGGTATTAACTCACCGTCAGGTGCCCACCAATGATGGCGGCATATCCCTGGGGCAGGCGGTAGTTGCCAGTTCTGCCGTTGACACCCCAGAGCCGGCTGGTTATAATCTTTCTTGAGGGTGTAACGTGCCGAAGTGGCGGAATGGCAGACGCGCTACGTTCAGGGCGTAGTGTCCGTAA
>CAZFCV010000070.1:0-6780 GCA_964517985.1 uncultured Dehalococcoidales bacterium
ATCGCCCTCGCCCGGGACGGCGAGGTGCTCGCCGAGCTGACATGGTACAGCCGGCAGAACCACACCACCCAACTCCTGCCCCACCTGGACTACCTGCTGAGCGGGGCAAGCCCCCGGTCTATCACCGCCATCTTTGTCTCCCGGGGACCGGGGAGCTATACCGGGCTGCGGGTCGGCGTCAGCACCGCCAAGGGGCTTGCCTTCAGCCTGAAGGTCCCCCTGGTCGGCGTAAGCACGCTGGAGGCGGATGCCTACCAGCACGCCGAGACCGGTCTGCCCATCTGCCCGGTACTCAATGCCGGGCGGGGGGAGGTCGCCACCGCCACCTACCAGATGAAGGGCAGCCGGTGGTGCCAGCTCGCGGCGGAGCACATAACCACGGTTGACGACCTGTGCGCCCGGATAGACACCAGGACCATATTCTGCGGGGAATATATACCATTCGTCGCCCCCCGGCTCAAGAGAGGGCTGAAGCAAAGGGCGCTCATAGCAACCCCGGCGGCTCGACTGCGCCGCGCCGGCTTCCTGGCGGAGCTGGGGCAGCGCCGGCTGGAAAAGGGTGACCACGATAACCCGGCAACCCTGCAGCCAATCTACCTGCGGCGACCGGCAATCACGGAGCGGAAACACCGCTAGAGAAGTGCAAGATAAGGGGTGGGATAAAAATGGCAAACTGGCCCAGGATATCAAGGAACCTGAAAAAATTACCCGACATGTGCTTTGCCTGCGGCAAGGATAACCCGATTGGCTTGAAAATGAAGTTCTACCAGGACGGCAAAAAAGCCAGAGCCGAGTTCACCCCCAGCAAGCTCCACCAGGGCTGGTCAGAGATTGTGCACGGCGGCATCATAGCCGCCATGCTTGACGAAGCCGTGAGCTATGCCACCCTCTTTGCCGGAATAGACACCGTAACCGCCAAAATGGAAATGCGCTTCCGGTGTCCCATCCCGATAGATGAGCCGGTGTCCATCACCGGGGATATAAGCAAGAGGACCAGAAAGCTGATAGAAGCCAGAGCCACCATATTCCTCAAGGACGGCACAGTAGCTGCCGAAAGCACGTCAACGCATTTTATCTTCGGCAGCCAAGATACGGAAGGGGAATAATGACCAGCACCGGAAGCAAAGCGAAGGCTGTTATCTGGGACATGGACGGGGTAATCGCCGATACCGGACCCTACCACCTCAAGGCGTGGCAGGCGGTCTTCGGCAAAAGAGGGGTGAATTTTACCCCCGAAGACTTCCAGCGCAACTTCGGGCAGAGGAACGACACCATCATCCGGGATACCCTGGGTGACCGGATAGCCCAAACAGAGTTAGAGGCGATTGCCCGGGAAAAGGAGGAGACCTTCCGCAGTCTGGTCAGGGAAAACATAACGCCGCTGCCGGGGGCACTGGAGCTGATAAGGTCGCTGGGAGAGCATGGCTTCCGTATAGCCCTCGGCTCATCGGCACCCATAGAGAATATCCAGCTCGTCACTCAGGGCTTGGGCATAGACAACTACTTCCAGGCTATCGCCTCCGGGCGCGAGGTAACCGAGGGCAAGCCTAGCCCGCAGGGCTTCCTCCTCGCCGCTCAAAAACTGGGGGTAGAGCCCGGCGAGTGCATTGTCATTGAGGACGCTGTCGCCGGCGTTGCGGCGTGCCAGAGAGCCGGCATGCGCTGCCTCGCCGTGACCAACACCCACCCCCGGGAAAGGCTGGCACATGCCGACCTCATCGTTGACAGCCTGGAGGAAGTAACACCAACCGACCTGGAAAACCTTTTAGATAGATAGGAGAGCGTGTAGAAATGGAACAGACTCTGGTTCTTATCAAGCCCGATGCCATGGCGAGGGACCTTGCCGGCACCATTATTAGCCACCTGCAGAACCTGGGACTCCGGCTGGTGGCGCTCAAGATGCTCCACATGGACAGGTCTCTGGCGGAAGAGCACTACGCTATCCATGCCGACAAGCCCTTCTTCAACAACCTGATAGAGTATATCACCTCAGCCCCGATAGTCGCCGCCGTCTTTGCCGGGGAAGGGGCGGTGACGGCAATACGAGAGGCAATGGGGCCCACCGACCCGGCTAAAGCGGAGAAGGGGACCATCCGGGGTGACTTCGGGCTGGATATTGAGCGGAACAGCGTCCACGGCTCGGACTCGGCGGAGACCGCAGAGACGGAGGTCAGGCTATTCTTTACCGGGGACGAGCTATTTACTGAATCCTGACGACGGGGACAGCCTGGCTCCACAGCTGGTCAAGCTGGTAGTACTCCCGCTGCAGGGGGCCAAAGACGTGGACAATGACATCGCCAAAATCAAGAAGGAGCCACCCCGAGTCCACCGTGCCCTCGGCGTGGTGTGGCAGGATACCCTCCTTCTTCAATATATGCTCCACTTCCTCATAGATAGCCCGGAGCTGCCGCTCGCTCTCACCGCTGCAAATGACAAAATAGTCGGCAAAGCTGCAGACCTCCCGGGCATCAAGCAGCACGATATCCGCCGCCTGCTTGTTGCTGGTCGCTTCTACTGCCTTGCGGGCAACCGCAATTGACTCCAGAACCCGAACCCCCACAGCACAGAATCAATCTTTATTATACCATAACCCGCCCCGGGTTCTTTAACGCAAAACGCTTGCACCGCCCGCCGTTATGCTGTACCATTACGGGTAATCCTAGCCGGAAATCAGGGAGGAAGGGTAAATGGCAGGGCTACTTTTCGGCACCGGCGGCGTCCCCCACAGCGCCCGGACCGCCTCCACGAGGGACGGGCTCGAGCGTATTGCCGAGCTGGGTCTGGGGTGCATGGAGATGGAGTTCGTCCAGGGGGTGAGGATGGGGGAGGCGGGAGCCCGTCTGGTTGCCGAGACCGCCGCCAGAACCGGGGTAAGGCTCACCGCTCATGGGCCCTACTTTGTCAACCTCAACGCCCGCGAGATGGAAAAGGTGAGGGCAAGCCAGGACCGGATACTGCAGACCGCCCGTATTGGCGCACTGTGCGGTGCGGAGAGCGTCACCTTTCACGCCGCCTTCTACCTCGGTAACCCGCCGGATGAGGTCTATAACCGGGTGAAGGGCTATCTGGGGGAGGTGGTGAGGCGGCTGGAGCGGGAAAGCGTCCGGGTATGGGTCAGGCCAGAGGTTACCGGCAAGGAGAGCCAGTTCGGCACCATAGACGAGCTGCTGAAACTGAGCACCGAGCTGGCTATGGTAGCCCCCTGCATTGACTTCTCCCACTGGCATGCCCGGGGCGGCGGAGCCAAGTCCTACCCCGATTTTGCCTCCGTCCTGCAGAAGGTGAAGGAGCGCCTGGGGGACAGTGCCCTGGAAAACATGCATATCCATGTCTCCGGCATCAGATACGGCAAAAAGGGAGAGTTAAAACACCTGAACCTGAAAGATTCCGACTTCCAGTACGCCGAGCTCCTGAGGGCACTGAAGGACTTTGCTGCCGGGGGTTTTGTCATCTGCGAAAGCCCCAACCTGGAAGAGGACGCCCTCCTCCTGCAGGCAACCTACGGCAAGCTGCGCTAAAGAGGGCTAGCCCCCAACTAGAGCAAATTTGACCGGTCAGGGGAAACAAGTATAGCCAATCATCTTATAGGCTAGCTTCGCCGCCAGAAAGGCGCAGGCGGCGGGGCCCTCCGCGGGGCAGAGCTCCACCAGGTCAAAGCCAACGACCCGCCGGGCTTGAGCCACATCACGCAAAAGGGCAAGCAGCTGGTACCAGCCGATGCCCCCCGGCTCCGGGGTGCCCACCGCCGGCATGATTGAGGGGTCAAGGACATCCAGGTCTATCGTTAAGTAAACATCCCGGGAAAGGGAGCCCACCACCTGCTGGCTGGTAGCCTTACCCGAAAGCAGGTCGCGGGCAAGAAAGGGGCTTATGCCGGCTTCAGCCATAAAGCGGCGCTCCTCCCCGCTCAGGCTGCGAATCCCCACCGGCACTATGGGACATAGCTCATGGACGCGCCGCATCACGGTAGCCTGGCTATAACCTGTCCCCAGATAGCTATCGCGCAGGTCGGCATGGGCATCCAGATGCAAAACAGACAGGGCGGGATACTTCTCCCGGTAGGCTCTGACCATGCCCAGGGTCAGGGTGTGCTCTCCCCCCAGCAGGAGCACCGTCTTCCCCTGCTCAAGCAGCCCCCGCCCCACCTCATAGACCCGCCGCACCATGGACTCGGGTCCCGCCATCTCCGGCTCAAGCTCAGGGAGGGTATGGATGCCCGCCTCGCATATCTCGCGGTCAAGCTCAATGTCATAAAGCTCAAGATAGCGGGAGGCGCCGATTATTGCCTGGGGACCATCACGGGCACCACCATGCCACTCCGCAGTGCCGTCATAGGCGACCGGCAAAACGACCACCCGTGCCCCCTCCCAATCCGAGTGGGGAGGGGACAGGGCGGCAAAATTACCCTGCCCGTTGCCCAATTCCTGTCCCATCACTGCCTGGTGAAGGCGATTTCATCCCTTTTATCGGGGCGGTCCAAGCCCGACATACTCCTGTCAAGGAGGCGAGACCGCACCCCAGCCAGCTGAAATCGAGCGGTGAGGTCCGTAATTACTCGCTCGGCATCAAATTCCTTGCAGGAGAAGACATCTATATTGACATAGCACTGCTCGACAAAGGTGTGGATTGCGATATGGCTCTCGGCAATGAAAACAAAGCCGGATATCCCCCAGTCCTCCGGCTCGCCCTCTTCATAGCGGAGGACGAAGGGGGAGGAAATCTTGGTCATGCCAATCTCCGCCGGATACTGGTCTAAAAACTGATAGATAAACTCCTCGCTCTGCAGAAGCTCGGAGTTGCTTCCATGCCCGTCCATTACCAGGTGCTGCATCGGAACCCCCTAGACTACTATATTGTGAAACGGAAGACCACCATAAATCAACCCTTATCCGGAAGCATTTTCAGGATAAGCTCGGCGGCGCGCTTTCCGGAGAGGAGCATGCCACCAAATATAGCCCCCATCCGGGGCGAGCCAAAAACGGCGTTAGCCGCCATGCCGGCAACCAGCAGTCCGGGGTAGACCTCTCTGGTGTTCTCCATTATCTCCTCCTCCCCCTTGTCCACCCACATTGACTTCTCCCCGATGACGCCCCCCGTCTTCGTTGCCAGCCTGGCACCAAGCTTGTTCTCCACCAGGCGGCAGACCTCGGAGGAGTGCCCGGTAGCATCTACCACCACCCTGGCTCTTATTGCCAGCGGGTCAACATGCAGCCCCGCCAGGGAGACGGCACCCCAGTTTAACACCAAGCCGGTTATCCGGTCATCCTCCCGGATCATCACGTCCTCCACGCCGATCAGATTAAACACCTTCGCCCCCGCCTTTATTGCCCGGGAACAGATGGTGGAGATTGCCTCCAGGGAATCGGCGGTATAGTAGCCCTTCTCATACTCCCGATACCCTACGCCAAACTCATCTAAAATAGCCTTCCCCACCTCCTGCAACACGATGCGATTGAACATCATCCCCCCGCCGGGCATGCCACCGCCAAGGCGGAGCTGCCTCTCAAAGACAACCGTCTTCACCCCTTCCCTCGCCAGGTAATAAGCCGCCGTCATACCAGCCGGTCCGGCACCAGCGATAGCGACATCCACCTCCATCGCCCCCAGGAAGTCCTCCATAAAGCTTTCTGTTATTGCCCGGGATATAACTACCTCGTCAATACCCATATCCTTCCCTCTCTACCAAAACTAGCACTTGGGAGCCCTGACACCGAGAAACTCCTCCATCAGCTCCATGGCACAGTACTTGCCACACATGCTGCACGCCGAACCCGGCGAAGCATGCTTGCTATGCCCCCGGCGCGCCCGCTCCTCATCCAGGGAGAGCCTTGCCTGCCCCTCCCAGTCAAGCTTTTTTCGCGCCATGGACATCTCCCTGTCCCACTGCCCGGCGCCCTTCACCCCCTTGGCGATATCACCGGCATGGGCGGCAAGGCGGGTGGCAACCACCCCCTGCCGGACATCATCCGGGTCAGGCAAGCCGAGGTGCTCGGCAGGCGTTACATAGCACAGGAAATCAGCACCGGCGGCGGCGGCAACCGCCCCACCAATGGCACCGGTGATATGGTCATAGCCAGCGGCAACATCGGTCACCAGCGGTCCCAGCACGTAGAACGGTGCTCCCTTGCAGGTAGACTTCTGCAACTGGACATTAGCCTCAATCTGGTTCAGGGGTACATGCCCCGGACCCTCAACCATCACCTGAACCCCGGCATCCTGTGCCCTCTTCACCAGCTCCCCGATGATGAGCAGCTCCTCAATCTGAGCCCGGTCAGTAGCATCCGCCAGGCAACCGGGGCGCATGCCATCACCCAGGCTCAAGGTAACATCAAACTGCCGGGCTATATCCAGCAGGCGGTCATAATACTCATAGAGAGGGTTCTCGCGCTCGTTATAGAGCATCCAGCCAATGAGGAAAGCCCCCCCTCTGGAGACGACATCGGCTACCCTTCCCTGGTTTTTCAGGCGGGCTATCGCCTGCCGGGTGACGCCGCAGTGCACCGTTATGAAGTCAACACCATCCCGAGCCTGCTCTTCAATCGCCCCGAAGAGGTCGTCAGCACCCATCTTGATGATAGCGCCGTGGCTCTCTATCGCCTCAATCCCCGCCTGATAGACAGGCACCGTCCCCACCGGGATTGAACTGGCGGCGATGATAGCCTGCCGGATAGCGGCAATATCACCACCGGTGCTCAAATCCATAACAGTATCGGCACGGTAGCGGATGGCGACCTGCAGCTTCTCCAGCTCGGTGTCCAGACTGCCAAAGTCAGAGGAGGT
>CAZFCV010000071.1:0-6753 GCA_964517985.1 uncultured Dehalococcoidales bacterium
TTTGAACCTCCGACCTCAGCGTCCCGAACGCTGCGCGCTAACCAAACTGCGCTACGCCCCGCCAGCACTATTATAATCCCATAGACGGAGTGAGGCAAGCAGAGGGGGGAAACAGGGGGGTGAGGTTAGTAAATCCCTCCGGTGAGATATCTTTATGAAATACTGTATCCTGATTATTGACGGTGCCGCCGGATTGCCCCTGCCGGAGCATGGCGGCAGGACCTCACTGGAGCTGGCTGACACGCCGAACCTGGATGCCATGGCTAGGGAGGGCACGGTCGGGCTTGTCCGCACCGTGCCGGCGGGGATGGAGCCCTCCAGCGACTGCGCCTGCCTGTCAATACTGGGCTATGACCCGAGGGTCTACTACCTGGGGCGGGCGGCTATTGAAGCCGGGAGTATGGGTATTGATATCGGCGACGGGGAGAGTGTTTTCCGCTGCAACCTGGTGGCGGTCCGCGATGGCAGGATGTGGGGCTACAGCGCGGGGCACATCAGCACCGGCGAAGCCGGGGTGCTCGTTGCCGCCCTGGAGGAGAGCCTGAGCAGCGACGAGGTGCATTTCTACCCCGGCATCAGCTACCGGCACATCTGCAAGATAAGCGGGCATGAGGATACCCTGCTGGCGACCTGCACCCCGCCGCACGATATTGCCGGCAAGCCCATCAGCGAATTTCTGCCCCGCGGTCCGGGCAGCGAGCTGCTCCGGGAGCTGATGCTGCGCTCCGAAGACGTGCTGCGAGAGCACCCGGTAAATGTCGCCCGCCGGGAGCGGCAAGATATACCGGCAACGATGATATGGCTCTTCTGGGGAAGCAGCAAACTGCCCGACATGCCCGCCTTCGAGCAGGTCTACGACCTCAGGGCGGCGATGACCTCCGGGGTTGACCTCCTCCGCGGGATAGCCCGGCTGCTAAGGATAGACACCCTGGAGATACCGGGGGTAACCGACGGTCTGGATAATGACTGCGCCGCTCAGGCAAGCGGCGCCCTGGAGGCTTTGTCCGACCACGACCTGGTGGTCATCCATATTGAAGCGCCGGACGAGGCGGCTCACGCCGGCTCCGTTGCCGAAAAGGTAGAGGCTATCCAGAGGATAGACGCCGAGGTCGTCAGCCGGCTGCGCCGCTGGCCGCCGGGCGCCTTTAGAGCCCTTATTCTGCCCGACCACCCGACCCCGATTAGCATGCGGACTCATACCCCCGAGCCGGTGCCGTTCGTACTGTGGGGGGAGGGCTTCAGCGGCAACGGGGCAAAGGGATTTAGCGAAGCCGAGGCGGAAAGGACTGGCTTTTTTATCACCGATGGGTATAATGTTATGGACAGGCTGATAGGAGACTAGAGATGGCGCTGATTGTGCAGAAATATGGCGGCAGTTCGGTGGCGGACGCCGGGCGCATCAAGAATGTAGCCCGCCGCATCGCCGGGACGAAAGACGAAGGCAACCAGGTGGTGGTGGTCGTCTCCGCCATGGGGGACACCACCGACGAGCTAATCCGGCTGGCTTACCAGGTAACCCGCCGCCCCCACGGGCGGGAGCATGATGTGCTCCTGCACACCGGCGAGCTTGTCTCCAGCACCCTGCTGGCGATGGCGCTCCGGGATATCGGCTACGAGGCAATCAGCCTCAGCGGTGCCCAGGCGGGGATAAGGACTGATGCCACCCACAGCCGAGCCCGCATCGTCCGGGTCGACCCGAAACGGGTGCTCCGGGAGCTGGACAGGGGGAGGATTGTCATTGTCGCCGGCTTCCAGGGGATGACCGATGAGATGGTCGTAACCACCCTGGGGCGGGGCGGCTCCGATACCACGGCGGTGGCTCTAGCCGCCAGCCTGGGGGCAGAGGTCTGCCAGATATACACCGACGTAGAGGGGGTCTACACCGCCGACCCGCGCCTTGCCCCCGAAGCGCAGCGGCTGGCAGAGATAAGCTATGATGAGATGCTGGAGCTGGCAACATACGGAGCCAAGGTGATGCACCCCCGGGCGGTGGAGCTGGGGGAGCTATTCAACATCCCGATACTGGTCGCCTCCAGCTTCAATGATAAGCCGGGGACACTAATTCACGGAGGGGCAGCCATGGAAGTACGCAATAAGGTGAGGGGTATCGCTCACGACCTTGACGTGGCTAAGGTCACCGTGGTCGGCGTCCCGGACCAGCCGGGTATCGCCGCCACCATATTTGAGCCGCTAGCCAGGGCAGGTATCAGTATTGATACCATTGTGCAGAACGCCAGCATTGAGAATGTCACCGACCTGACCTTCACGGTGGCGAAGAGCCAGCTTGACCGGGCAATGGAGGCGATCCAGCCAATCGCCGGGGAAATTGGTGCCCGGGAGTGCGCCAGCGACGCCAGACTGGGCAAGGTCAGCATCATCGGCACCGGGATGCAGAATGCCCCGGGCTATGCCGCCCGGATGTTCAGCGCCCTGAGCGAGCAGGGGATAAACATCCAGCTTATTTCCACCTCGGAGATAAGGATAACCTGTATCATTGACGAGGCGAGGGTTACCGACGCCGTTAGAGCCCTGCACCGGGCATTTGAGCTGGAAGTAGCGGAATAAACAAATAGGGGGCGAGTAGCCTCGCCCCCTAAAATGTGGACACCGGTTGGCACTAAACAGCGACTACTTCCTTAACCTCCGGAACTTCCTGCTTCAGGATTCTCTCAATGCCCATCTTCAAGGTCATAGTAGACATAGCGCAACCAGCGCAAGCGCCGACTAGTTTCACTTTGACAACACCCTCGTCAACCTCAACGAGCTCCACATTGCCCCCGTCCCTGACCAAGGCAGGTCTTATTTTTTCCAGTACCTCTTCTACCCTGTCACGCATCGGTAGCCTCCTTACATCAATGCAGCCTGCCGCAACTCCACCGCAGGCTATTTCTAGCCTAGCACACCGCAAATTACTTTGTCAAACCGGGACGGAAATGCCCGTTCTGTGCTATAATAAACCTCAGGAGGCATAACCCTGTGCAATCCAGCCTGATCGGGAAAATAGAAAAGGCGCAACGCTATGCCCAGGAGCCAGACCGGGTTACCTTCTCCGAGCTTTCAGTGGCATTCCACGGGGAGCATAACGACTACCAGACCGAATACCGGGCCGGAAAATGGCACTGCACGTGCCCGTTTTTCGCCACCTGGGGGCTATGCAGCCACACGATGGCACTGCAGAAAATCCTGGGTAGCATGCTCCCCAAAGAGGCGGCAACAACACCACTCAACGGCAACCCCTGACCCTGCCCGGGCAGCCAGGATGAAACCGGGAGCTACATAGCGGAGGTATACCGTACCCGGCTACCTTTAGCCACCGGAGCGCGCTTTTGCCTGCTCAATCGCCTCGGCGACGATAAACAGCGAGCCGGCAACGCAGACAAGCCCCCCCTCCCCCGCCAGAGACACCGCCTGTGCCAGCGCTGCCGGGAGGTCATCCACCGACATCGCCTCTACCCCGTGGCGGGCAAACTCGGCGCCAACCGCTGCCGCCGCCAGTGCCCGGGGGTGGTGGGAGTGGGTGGCAACCACGCTCTTAAAGAAGGGCGCCAGCTCCGAGACTATGCCGGCAACATCCTTGTCATCCGACGCCCCGATAACCAGAACCGCCCGCTCAAAGTCAAAGCACTCTCCCAGGGACTCAACCAGCCTCCGGGCGCCGTCCGGGTTGTGGGCGCCATCAACCACGATAAGGGGGCGCTGCCCGATAACCTGGAGCCGCCCGGGCCAGCTTACCTGCGCCAGACCCCGGGCGATGCCCTCCCGGGAGATATTAAACCCCTTCTCAGCCAAGACCTCCAGCGCCGCCACCGCGGTGGTGGCATTGTCCCGCTGGTGGCGCCCGAGCAGGGGCAGGGACAGCTCATAGGTGCCCCGCCTCCCCTTCACCTGAAGCCGCTGCCCCCCATCCTCAAAACCGGTAGCCCGCCCGATAACGTCCCTGCCCACCCTGACCAGCCCGGCACCCCGGCGGCGACAGGTATCCTCTATCACCCTGTCCACCTCATCCGTCTGGGGGGAGAGCACCACAATACCGCCCGGCTTGATAATACCCGCCTTCTCGCCGGCTATCTCGGCAAGCGTGCTGCCCAGCACCTCGGTATGGTCAAGGCTGACGGAGGTGATAACGCCTACCTCCGGGGTTATGACATTGGTGGCATCAAACTGTCCCCCCATCCCCACCTCCAGCACCTGGAAATCCGCCCCCTTCCCGGCAAAGTGGGCAAAGGCGAGCACCGTCAGTATCTCAAAGGTGGTCAGCCGCCCGTAGGCCGCCCTCCGGTTCACCGCCTCAACCCCCGGCTGAAGCCGGGATACCAGCGCGGTAAGCTCCGCCTCGGAGATTAGCTCCCCGTCAACCCGGATACGCTCCCGCCAGGTGTGCAGATGGGGAGAGGTATAGAGCCCGGTGGCATATCCGGAGGCGGTAAGGACAGCGGCAATCATGGCGGCGGTGCTCCCCTTGCCATTGGTGCCGGCAACGTGAACCGACCTTACCCTGCGGTGGGGGTTGCCCGCCCGGGACAGCAACTCCTCAACCCGCCGCAGGTCATAGTTTGCCGCATTATGCGCCAGCCGGGGCGCAATCTCATAATCAGTATAGCTGGCTAGATAGTCTATCGCCTGCTGATAATCCATTCCCGCTCGCCACCAGTGTTTCTATTCTACCACTTGACCTTAATCGGCAACCACTGCTATTATCACCGTACCACGAATTAAGGCTGAGCAAGCGGGGTGCCGGATGAACTTTATTGACAAGCTGAAGAATGCTGCCCGAAGGAATGCTAGCCTGCTGTGCGTCGGGCTTGACCCCGACCCGGCGCAGATGCCGGATGGGGTAAGCGTGGCTGAGTTCAACAAGGCAATCGTTGCCGCTACCAGTGACCAGGCATGCGCCTACAAGCTGAACCTCGCCTTCTACGAGGCGCTGGGGGCGGAGGGGGCGGACGCCCTGCAGCAAACCATCCGTCATATACCGGACTATATCATCGCCATCGGTGATGGGAAGCGGGGCGACATCGGTAATACGGCTAAGGCGTATGCCCGAGCCCTCTTTGATAACCTCGGCTTTGATGCTGCCACGGTCAACCCCTACCTCGGCTTTGATTCGGTGGAGCCCTTCCTCAACTACCGGGATAAGGGGGTATTCATCCTGTGCCGGACATCAAACCCCGGCTCGGCTGACTTCCAGTCCCTCCGCTGCGAGGCGGAGACTCTGCCCGACCTGGAGCCGGAGCACCGGCAGCGCCCCCTGTTTGAGATAGTCGCCCTGAAGGCGAGGCAGTGGAACATACACGGCAACATCGGGCTGGTGGTCGGCGCCACCCACCCGGAGGAGCTGAAGCTGGTAAGAACCAGCCACCCCGATATACCCCTCCTGATACCGGGCATCGGTGCCCAGGGCGGGGATGTGGCTTCCGCCGTCCGCTACGGCGTAAACAGCCGGGGGGAGATGGCAATCTTCAACTCCTCACGCCAGATTATATACGCCTCCCGGGGAGGGGACTTCGCCGGGGCAGCCCATCAAGCCGCCTCGGAGCTACGCCAGCAGATTAACCACTACCGCTCCACCCTCTGAGGCAGGAAGATGACCATGGAGATAAGACTGGGGGATATCGTCCGCCTCAGGAAGAGGCACCCCTGCGGCAATGATGAGTGGGAGGTGGTGCGGGTGGGGGCTGACATACGAATTAAATGCCTCCGGTGCCAGCACTATGTTCTCCTTGGGCGCACTACCTTTGAGCGCCGGGTGAAAGCCTTTCTCTCCCGGGGGCAGTAAATGACGCGCCGCATTATTCATGTTGACCTTGATGCCTTCTTCGTCTCGGTGGAGCAGGTGCTAAAGCCGGAGCTGAAGGGGAAGGCGGTGGTGGTCGGCGGCAGGGCAGACCGCCGCGGCGTGGTTGCCTCCGCCTCATACGAAGCCAGAGCCTTCGGGCTACACGCCGGTATGCCCCTCAAGACCGCCAGCCGGCTCTGCCCGCGGGCTATCTTCATAGAGGGCGGCTTCCCCAAATACCGCTCAGCATCGCAGAAATTCATGGCTATCCTGGCTGACTTCTCCCCCTTCCTGGAACCGGTAAGCCTTGATGAAGCCTACCTGGATGTCACCGGCTTTGAATCCATCCACGGCTCCACCCGCCAGATGGCGTTAAGCATCAAGCAGCGCATCAAGGCAGAGCTGGGTCTCCCCGCCTCGGTGGGTATCGCCGGCAACAAGGTGGTCGCCAAGATTGCCGCCGAGCAAGCCAAGCCGGACGGCATACTGGAGGTAGCCGCCGGTGCGGAGCGTGCCTTCCTGGCGCCACTGCCAATCGCCAAACTGCCCGGCATCGGCAAGAGGTCAGAGCAGATTCTGAAGGGCATGGGCATCAGCGCCATCGGCGAGCTGGCAGCAATGCCGCCGGCATTGCTGCAAAGCCACTTCGGCACCTATGCCGGGCTTATGCACCGCCACGCCAACGGTATTGACGATAGACCGGTAGAGCCTCCGTCTGCTGCCAAGTCCATCAGTCAAGAGACGACCTTTGGCACTGATACTAAAGACCAGCCCTTGCTCAAGGCAACACTGTCTTACCTCAGTGAACGGATTGCCAGTCAGTTACGCCAGCGGGGTAAGCAAGCCAGATGCATAACCCTGAAGCTCAGATATGCCGATTTTACCACTATCACCCGGAACCACACTTTAACACAGGCAACTAATACTGACCAGACCATCTATAACACTGGATTTCAACTGCTAAAGTGGACGCTATC
>CAZFCV010000072.1:0-6392 GCA_964517985.1 uncultured Dehalococcoidales bacterium
AGCTCCCAGCCGCAGTCCTTGTCCGGGTCAAGCTCGCACTTCCCCCCGGAGGCGCCGCCACAGGCGCCGTTAATCAGGGACTTGGTGCAAGCCGTCAGGGGGCATATGCCTCCGGTGTACTCCAGCAGGCAATCGCCGCACTCCAGGCACCGGTCATCACCAGCCCATTCCCCCCGGCTGCCCCCCATGTTCACCGTATTGCACGCCGGGTGACAGACCTTGTTCACCGAGGCGGCTACCGCCTGGACACCAAGACCGCAGGTCATAACCAGAATGGAATCAGCCGCGGCAACCTGCGCCGTCCTCGGTCTCAGCCGCGACTTGACCAGCGCCCTCTGGCACAGGAAGTCAATGGTCGTCGCCCCGGTC
This sequence comes from uncultured Dehalococcoidales bacterium, assembly GCA_964517985.1. GTDB lineage: Bacteria > Chloroflexota > Dehalococcoidia > Dehalococcoidales > W111 > W111. The sequence goes on from CAZFCV010000072.1 coordinate 370, forward strand.
ACCTTTTTACCGGCTTCCTCCAGCCTATTTTGCGCCTCGGCAACCTGGGATGGCCCGCCGCTGCCGGAAGCCTCGGCACAGCCGTTGCAGCCGAGAATGAAGATGCTATTCTCCCCCTCCAGGTAGGTCAGGATTTCCTCCCACGGTTTTTGTGCGGAAACAATCATCTCTACTCCTTAAAACCTCACGCTATACGGTACCGCCCCAGGTCCCGGCCCTTGGGGGTGACCAGGTGAATGGAACAGGCAAGGCAGGGGTCAAAGGAACGCACAATGCGCACCAGCTCAAAGGGGTTATCTTCGTCCTTCACCCTGGTGCCGATGAGAGCCTGCTCTATGGGGCCGGGGTTATCCCGGTCATCCCGGGGCGAGACATTCCAGGTGGTGGGCACCACGCACTGGTAGTTGGCAATCTTCCTGTCCTTTATCTCAATCCAGTGCCCCAGAGCGCCGCGGGCGGCATCAGTGATGCCGGCTCCCCTCCCCTCCTCCGGAATTTCATACTCCACAAAGGTAGGTTCCCCCGGCTTCAGCTCCAGGAGCCATTTCTCCAGGGAATCGGCGATAATCTTAGCCGACAGGGCGCGCGCCAGGTGGCGGCCCAGGACGGAGAAGAGCGCCGAAGCGGGCGCCTTGAGCTGAGCCAGCGCCGAGTCCACCAGTTCCTTCACCACCGGGTCACCACCGGCATAGGTGACGGCAACCCTGGCTAAGGGACCAACCTCGTAGACCTTGCCGCCATAGCGCGGCGCCTTTGTCCAGGAATAGGCGCCCTCTTTGCCGTACTGGGGCTTGGTCTCGCCATCCACCGGGTTTCGCCCCGAGGTGGCATTCTCGTACCAGGAGTGCCCCACGTCCTCGGTAATCTTGCCGAGGTCAAGCCCGCCGTATTTCAGGTCAGCGGAGACCGTCCCCTGCTTGAAGAGCCGCTGTCTCCGGGTATAGTCCGGACTGCCGCCCTCAAGGTCAAATGAGCCGTAGGAGAGCAGGTTCCGGCAACCAGCCCCGATTTCGGCGTAATCGGGATAGACACCGGCTACCGCCAGGACGTCGGGGATATAGACATTGTTGATAAAGTCCTGTAAGATACGCAGCTTCCACAGAAAGGCCATGATACTATCCACCGTCGGGGTAGCGGTAACACCACCGGGAACAATGCCCACGCTGTGCGGAATCTTCCCGCTAAAGATGCTGACCATCTCATGACCGGTGCGTCTTATCTCCAGGGCTTGCACATAGTGGGCAACTGCCTGCTGGTTGAGCTCCGAAGACAGGCGGTAGTCCCCCTCGTAGCGGGGGAAGAAGGGGCCCAGCTCGCCGCGGGAGATGAAGTCCTTTATGGAATTGAGGTCGCTGTCCTTACCCTCGTACTGGGCAACAGCGGCGATATCCACGAAGTCAAGGGCAGCCAGGTGATAGAAGTGGAGGATATGGTCCTGAGCAATGTGCGCCCCCTGGATAAGGTTCCGCATGATGCGGCCATTATCCGGTATCTTGTCGGCGATGCCGAAGGCGCTGTCCAGGCACAGGGTGGAGGCAACGCCATGCGACTGGGGGCAGACCCCGCAAATCCGCTGCGTTATCACCTGGGCATCGCGGGGGTCCCTACCCTGCAGAATAAGCTCCAAGCCGCGGAACATGTTGCCGGTGCTCCGCGCCTCCTTGACCTCCCCGCCCTCAACTATAGCCTCAATCTTGAGATGACCCTCAATTCTGGTTACCGGGTCAATTACTATTCTGCCCACTATTTCGCCTCCTTATCCGATGTCCAACAGGCGCCGATGGTCGGTAGCTCCACATCAACCAGTTTCTCGTAGAAGGGGGCTACCTGATCGGGAAACTCCGGCTGGGTGCAGCCATTGCAGGGAGCACCGGCGCCGATAACCCAGTTTGTCCCGTTATTCCACCGCCTCAGGGGGCAGTCAGAATAGGTTATCGGGCCCTTGCAGCCGAGCTCATAGAGGCAGCCTTCATCCCCCGGTTTCTTGGCGAATTTGCCCTCATCAAAGTAGGCGCGGCGGGGGCAGTTCTCATGAATAAGCTTGCCGTAGAAAGCCAGCGGCCTAAGGTTATCATCCAGGTCACCAGCCCCGGGCAGACCGTTGAGCAGGATGCCGGCTACCGTCCCCACTATCCAGTCAGGGTGGGGCGGGCAGCCGGGGATGTTCACCAGGGGCTTATCAATACCTCTGGCATCAAGTATTTTCTTTAGCGGCTGGCAGTTGGTGGGGTTGGGCGCTGCCGCCGGGATGCCCCCAAAGGACGAGCAGGTGCCTATCGCCAGGATAGCCATGGCGTCCCGGGCAAGCTCGGTAAATCTCTCCTCCATGCTGACCGGCTTGCCGTCCCGCTCTCCCATGGCACAGTACATGGCGCCGGCAGCCGCCGGGATGGCGCCGTCAACAGCGAGGACATAGCCCCCCGGCTTCTCCTTAGCCGTATCCTCCAGAACCTTAACCACCTGCTCCCCGGCACCAGCCATTATTGTCTGGTGGAACCGGAGATTTATGTGTACCCCGGGGACTATCTGGTCAACAAGGATATTCTTGATTCTGGGGCTGGCGGAATTTAAGAGGGAAATGCTGCAGCCGGTACACGCCGATGCTGCCAGCCATACTAAAGGGATTTCTTTAACCATTGAATCCACCTTTTCTAGTACTAGATTTCAAGCCAGGAATGAGAGTAGAGGGTCTCCCCCATGAGTACCCGGACCGACTTGGCGTACTCCAGCTCCTTGGGGCTGAGCGAGGCGGGGTCGGGCTTCTCGCCATCCATCATCCGGTGCACCAGGCTGACTATCTCCGGCATCTCTCCCCGGGCAAGACTCACCAGCTCCCTATCAAAGACATCAACTATTGCCGAATACAAGCCGTACTTCATCAGCATCACCATACAGGTGCGGTTAAGATAGGGCCTGAGGTCAGCCGGGGTACCATTGGAGATGTTGGACAGCCCCACCGTAGATTTGCAGTCGGGTGCCATGTCTCCCAGCATGCTCATGAAATCAAAGCAGGACTTCACCTGGTTTATCTCCACAGAAACGGGGGTCAGAATAGGGTCTATCCAGACAGCCTCATTGGGGATACCGGCTTCGCTTACCTGATAGAGAAGGTCGGCGGTCAGCATGCCCCTCTCCGCATCATCCCGGGGCATCCCCTCGCTGCCCCACAGGAGCCCAATCATGTCCGCATTGTACCTGCCGACCAGCGGCAGCTCGCTCTCCAGCCTGTCCGGCTGGAGGGAAATAGAGTTGATTAAAGCCCGGCTCTGGCAGACCTTCAACCCCGCCTCCATAGCCACCGGGTTGGTGGTATCCAGCGAGAGGGGCAGGTCGCTAACCGCCTGCACCGTGTTGACCACCCACGCCATCATCTCATCGCCCGCCCTGCGGGCGGGACCGATGTTGATATCAAGGTAATCTGCCCCCGCCTCCGCCTCCGCCCGCGCCATCTCCTGAATGGGCTTGGGGTCTCTCTCCCTCATTGCCGGGCCAAGGGTTTTGGACATAATATTTATGCTCTCTGTAATAAGGGTCATTGCTTCCTCCTTACGGTTTCCAGGTCTTGAGGTAGGCTGGAATGTGGGAGCCTTCCCGGGGACCAACCAGAATCTCCCAGCCGGGCAGCTCCTCTTCCAGACCGCCACTCTCCGCAGCGGCATAGCCCGGGATTACCAGCTTGTGGTGCTTTGCCTTATCGGCAATGCCGCTCTTCTTGACGAAGGGGCCAATCGCGTCGGCGACAAACTTCCCCGCCGCCCAGGCGGTCATCACGGAGAGCCCCTCGGTGTCCTTGACGAGCAGATAGGTGGGCACCTTGCTGTTCTCTATCTCACCGGAGACGATAAAGTAGGTGAGGGAAAAGTTGGAGGTGATGAGCACCGGCGAGTTCTCATCCGGATTGCCAATCTCGTAGATTCCCTCGGTGGTCGCCAGCGGCCTTTGCGGGTCGGTAAAGACGTTCATCCGCTCCACAAGGAGGGGGAAGAGGCTCTCTCCCCGGAAATCGGAGAGGACGATAACCCCGGCGTACTTGGCGACGAACATGGCGGCAATCACCGCCTCCTTCATCGGGTCACCGGTCATCTCACAGGGGAAGGCTATGGTGGGGAAGCCCAGAGGGCGGAACTTCTTGTTTAACGCCGCGCTGCGGATGATTACCTGGTCTTCAAAGGCTTGGCGGACAGTCCTGGCTCCGGAGTCAAGGACAATATCGTTAACCCCGGCTTCGTTTAATTTGGCGGTGAGCTCGGATAGCTCCTCAGGGCTGGACGCCTTCACCGCCACCGGGCAGGAATTCTCCTTAGCCAGAGCCGCCACGGCATCAAGGTTATCCCGGGTAGCGGCATAAATCAGCGGCTTGCCATCAGCGGAGACCTTCAAGCCCGCCGCCAGGACATCCGGGCTATCGCTCATCAGGATAATGCCGGCATCACTGCCCTGCCTTACCCTGTCCACCACGGCGGCGAATTTACCGGCATCCCCCGATTCGCCCTTCACCGCCACCAGCTCCGGGCGGAGGTTAAGCCCCACCCTCTCATACTGGAGCTGCTGGAAACGCTCCAGCCGGCTTGAAATCTCGGCATCATCCATGGTATCGCTGATGAGGATGGCAAACCCCGGCGGGTTCTCAAACCTCTTCTCGTGGCGGAACATGACCGTTTCGCCACCAACCTTGAGCGCCCGGTCGCCAGTGCCAATGGTGACGGGCCTGATGGGCGGCGCCGCCGCCGCCGACAGCTTCTCTTTTCCCTCCTCGGAGACATAAGGGCAAAGGGTCAGCTCCGCCCTGCCCGCCGCCAGCTTCATGGCGAAAGCGAGGCAGGTTGGCTCCCCGCACTCCTTACAGTTCGTCTTGGGGAGCAGCTTAAATATCTCTATCCCGGTGAGTGGCATATTATACCCTCCTTTCCCAAGCCTTGTTGTTCAACCCGCAGCCAGAGTGGCGCCGCCCCCATTAGCGGGCTCGCCCCTTACCGTCAGAATCTTAGTTATGCTGCCCCGTCTCTAGCCTATTATCGGGTCCATGGTAAGAGCGGGGTGCCCCTTCTCTTCCAGGAAGGGTAGAATCTCTTCTTCGGTCAGACCCACCGTCTCATCGGCAATCTTGTCCAGGCGGTCGGGAATGCCCAGCTCCTCGGCTCTGGCTTTGAGCCGCTCCCCAATCTCCTCTTTGAGCATCTTGGGCATCCAGACCATCCGCAGCAAGCCGCCATCACCGACAATGAACTTGCGCTGGGAGACGTTGTACTTGCTGTGCCCGACAAAGCCCGGGGTGGAGAGTCCGCCACCGATGGTCCCCGCCAGGGTGGTGAACTTCATGCCGCAGGGGGTCATATCGGTGAACTCCCGGTTTACGGACATTACCCCGTTGCACAGGGGGAGGACGGCGGCAATGCACTCACAGCAGCCACAGGTGGTCATCGGGTCATTGACTATGCTGTAGAAGTAGTAATGGTCTATCTTGCTGCGGGAAGCCTTGAAGACAAACTCATTTACCCCCTTCCACGCCCCGAGCTTGGCGTCAAGGGTCTCTCCCTTGGGTACCGGCTGGTTGGGGCCGGTGGGGTTAATCTCAAAGGAAGCCTTGCAGTCCATCCAGTTATAGGAGCCGCAAAGGCCCGTCCTCTCCGGGCTGATGACGCAGACATGGCTGGGGGCAAAGGACTGGCACAGTGTGCAGGAGTAGTAGGTATCGGTTGCCTCGTCGGTCATGCCCTCAATCCGGGCATCACGCACCTTATAGACCTCCTTTGCCTTCTCTATTATCTCCTTTACCTTTGCTTCCTCGGTGTAAAGCCTTACCTGCAGCTTATCAAATATGCGCCCGAAGTCCTGGTGCAGCTTGGCGTGGAGGAGGGCACCAATGTGGGAGAGCTTGAAGCCCTTTTCCACCGCCTGCTTGCTCACCCGCAGCCAGGCAATGTCCCGCTGCCCGATGTGCATCACCCCCTGGGCGTAGTTTATAAGGTGGTGAATCTGCCTCTCCAGGATAGGCTCGTAGTCATCCTGCATCTCCCTGCCGG
>CAZFCV010000073.1:0-6343 GCA_964517985.1 uncultured Dehalococcoidales bacterium
GCTGCATATGTTGCGCAGGTTTATTCTGCCCAAGAGCTGGGATAAGATGATGCCCGACCCGAAAATGAGAGCCACTGCCCTCTGGGCACTGGAGAGAACCGGCTAGAGGAGAAGAGAAGATGAGTCTAAGGTCACGCCTTGAGGCGGGGGAGTTTGTTATAACGGCTGAGGTCGGTCCGCTAAAGGGTACCGATACCGCCGAGATTGAAGAGGTCGCCGGGGTCCTGCTGGGGAGGGTGGATGCGGCTAACGCCACCGACCAGCAGAGCTCGGTGATGAGGCTGGGTTCAATGGTTACCTGCCACCTGCTGAAGAACAAGGGGCTGGAGCCCGTGCTGCAGATGACCTGCCGGGATAGAAACCGGCTGGCGCTGCAGTCCGACCTGCTGAGTGCCTATGTCCTCGGCATTGAGAATGTCCTCGCCCTGACCGGCGATTTGCCCGCCCTGGGTGACCAGCCCCAGGCAAAGCCCGTTTATGACCTGGATTCGGTACAGCTGCTGTGGACTATCAGTCGCCTGAACGAGGGCTATGATATAGCCGGTAATGAGCTCCAGGGGAAGACCAATTTCCTCGCCGGGGCGGTGGTGACCCCCGGGGCGGATACGGAGGCGAAGCGGGAGCTCCAGCTAATCAAGATGGAAAAGAAGATTGCCGCTGGAGCCCGGTTTTTCCAGACCCAGGCGGTTTACGACCTTGATGCCTTCGCCGCCTTTATGAAGCGGGTGGAGGGGTTTGGCGTTCCCGTCCTGGCCGGGGTAATACCCCTTAAGTCGGCGGCTATGGCTCGGTTCATGAACAAGAACGTCGCCGGTGTCTTTGTCCCCGATGAATTGATTGACCGGATGGCTAAGGCGGAGGACAGGACGGCTACGGGCATTGAGATTGCCGCTGACCTGGTCAGGCAGTTGAAGGATATCTGCCACGGGGTGCATATCATGGCTATCGGCGGGGAGAGAAATGTACCGGTAATCCTGGACGCCGCCGGGCTATGATGGTTTTTGGCTCGTCCAAATGGAAAATAGAGCGCTGCCAGCAAATAATGTGAAGAAGGATAGTGAGCATGGCTACGGGCTAGCTTACCGGCTTGCCGGTGAACAGCTAGCCGGGATTGCTGACATTGAGCAGCAGTGCCTCAAGAGCGGCGCCCGCTGTGAGGTCACGGGTTCCGGGAAGGCGATTACCCTGGAATATCTGAACCGGGCGTACCGGATAGCCCTGCCCGATGTGGAGATTTCTCTGGCGGATGGCGAGGAGGGGGTCCCCCTGCGGGACAGGATACTGCTCCTGCACTATCTGACTCAGGCAAAGGGCACCCCGCCCTCCGGCAAAATGATTGCCTATAAGGAGCTTCCGGAGGGAGCCGTCTACTTCCCCACCTTTTTCAAACGGGCGATAAAGCCGATAGTGAGCCACTTCGGCGGTGAGCCGCACCGCTTGCCGGATATTGCCGGGGTGCTGGGCGGGGTTAAAGCCGATTACGGCGATGTGGCGGTAACCATCCCCGCCTTCCCCCGGGTAGCGATAACCTTCGTCCTGTGGCGGGGTGATGAGGAGTTTCCCCCGGAGGGGAACATAATGTTTGATAGCACCATCCCTGATTACCTGACCACCGAGGATATCAATGTGCTCTGTGAAATAATAGCCTGGCGGCTGGTCAGGCAACCCGGGGCAGGGGGTGATAGCCATAACCGAAACTGAGGTCAAGCAGAAACTGGACGAGATTTTCTCTCGCTATAAGGGCAAGAGGGAGGAGCTTATCCCTGTCCTGCAGGCGGTGCAGGAGGAGTTCCGCTACCTGCCGGCGGAGGCGATGCTGGAGATTGCCCGCTTTCTTCGCCTGCCGGAGAGCGCCGTTTTCGGGGTAAGCACCTTCTATGCCCAGTTCAAGTTTGTCCCCATGGGCCGGCGCATTGTTCGTCTGTGCCGGGGGACAGCCTGCTATGTGCGGGGGGCGCCACGCATCCTGGATGAGGTGGAAAAGCAGCTGGGCATCAAGCCGGGGGAGACCACCGAGGACATGGAGTATTCCCTGGAGACGATTGCCTGCTTTGGCTCCTGTGCCCTGGCACCGGTCATGGTGGTTGATGAAGATGTCTACGGGCGGATGACCCCGAGCAGGGTGAAGCAGGTTCTGGGTGGCGACCGGTAGCGGTTAGAGAGAGTATGGCAATGAACTTTGATGAGATACGGAGCCGGGCAGTAGCCGAGTGGCAGGCACTGGAGAGTAGTGACAAGCCGATTATCTTTGTCGGCGCCGCTACCTGCGGTCGGGCGGCGGGCGCCGGCGCGGTAATGGAGGCAATTAACTCGGCGCTGGCACAGCACGGGCTGGAGGCGAGGGTCTTCCCGGTGGGCTGTATCGGGCTCTGCTATGCCGAGCCGATAGTTGCCCTTGCCAAGCCGGGCAAGCCTCGCATTGTTTACGGTAATCTCACCCCGGAGCTGGCGGCGCAGCTTATTGCCGACTATCTGGGCAAGGACAACCCCCGCCCCGACCTGGCGCTGGGCACGGAGGGCGATGGCGCTGTTGACGGCATCCCCCGCTTTTCCGAGCTGCCCATGCTCAAACCCCAGGTGCGCATCGCCCTGCGCAATTGCGGGCTTATTGACCCGGATAGCATCAACCACTATATTGCCCGGGATGGCTACAGCGGTCTGGTCAGGGCGCTGGCTATGAAGCCGGAGGATGTCATTGAGGAGGTAAAGAGGTCGGGGTTGCGGGGGCGTGGTGGTGGCGGTTTCCCTACCGGGCTAAAGTGGGAGTTCTGCCGCCGCTCTCCGGGCACGGTAAAATACGTAATCTGTAATGCCGATGAGGGTGACCCCGGTGCCTTCATGGACCGCTCGCTCCTGGAGGGTGACCCCCACTCCGTCCTGGAGGGGATGCTCATCGGGGCTTACGCCATGGGGGCAACCGAGGGCTATATCTATATTCGTGCCGAATACCCCCTGGCTATTAAGCGTCTGCAACTTGCCCTCAGGCAGATGGAGGACTGCGGCTTGGTCGGTGACGATATCCTGGGCTCCGGTTTTAGCTTCCACGTTAAGATTAAGGAGGGTGCCGGGGCTTTTGTCTGCGGTGAGGAGACGGCAATGATGGCTTCCATTGAGGGCAAGCGGGGCATGCCCCGTCCCCGTCCCCCCTTCCCGGCTCAGGCGGGGCTGTGGGGTAAGCCGACCAATATTAATAACGTGGAGACCTGGGGCAATGTCTCGGCAATACTGGCTAGGGGTGGTGAATGGTACGCCAGCTACGGTGCCGAGCACAGCAAGGGAACCAAGACCTTTGCCCTGGCGGGCAAGATAAACCACACCGGGCTTATTGAGGTGCCCATGGGAATCCCCCTCCGTGATATTATCTACGGGGTTGGGGGCGGCATCATGGGTGACCGGAATTTCAAGGCGGTGCAGACCGGCGGTCCCTCCGGGGGCTGCCTGCCGGAAAGCTGCCTGGATTTGCCTGTTGAGTATGATGCGCTGGCTGAGGCGGGTTCCATCATGGGCTCCGGCGGCATGGTGGTCATGGATGAGGACAACTGCATGGTTGATGTTGCCCGCTACTTCCTTGCCTTCGTCCAGTCCGAGTCGTGCGGCAAGTGTGTCCCCTGCCGTAACGGGACAAAGCAGATGCTGGATATACTGGAGAATATCTGTGGCGGGCGGGGCAAGCCGGAAGATATTGACCTGCTTCTGGAGCTGGGGGCACAGATTAAGGCGGGCTCACTCTGCGGCTTGGGGCAGACGGCACCCAACCCGGTGCTGACCACCCTCCGCTACTTCCGTGACGAGTATGAGGCTCACGTCAACGAGAAGCGGTGCCCGGCTCTGTCCTGTGTTGACCTTATCTCCTTCTATATTCTCCCCGATAAGTGTTCCGGTTGCGGCATCTGCCTCCGCCAGTGCCCTTCGGAGGCAATAATCGGCGGCAAGAGGATGGTGCATATTGTTGACCAGGAGAAGTGCATCCGCTGCGGCACCTGTCTTGAGGTCTGCCCGCAGCGGTTCGCCGCCGTGGTGAAGGTTTCCGGGGAGGAGCTAGAGGTTCCCAGTGAGCCGGTTCCGGTGCCGGGGGCAAAGGCAGGCACCGGGGCTTCCGGCTAGGAGTATTATGGAGTGTTACGGTGGAAACGATTAGGCTAACCATTGATAGCCAGGAAGTTACCGTGAAGAGGGGGACGACGGTGCTGGAGGCAGCCCAGGCGGCGGGCATATATATTCCTACCCTGTGCTATGACCCTGACCTGGAGCCCTATGGCGGTTGCCGCCTGTGTATTGTTGAGATTGAGAAGATGCGTGGCTTGCCGACTTCCTGCACCACGCCGGCGACCGATGGTATGGTGGTGCACACCACTACGCCGGCGGTAGACGGGGTGCGCCGTACCGCCCTGGAGCTGTTGCTGGCTAACCACCCCAGCGAGTGCCTGGTGTGCAACCGCCGGACGGAGGAGGAGCGGTGCCGCCCCTATGATATCTGCCTGCGCAGCGTTGCCGTGACCGACCGCTGTGTCACCTGTGCCGCTAATGAACGCTGCGAGCTGCAGAAGGTCATTGGCTACATGGGGATTACCGAGCTGCGCCTCCCCAGGGAGACCGGGCAGTTCCCCGTGGATACCAGCAACCCCTTCTTTGACCTTGACCGGAACCGCTGCATCCTCTGCGCCCGCTGTGTCCGTACCTGTAGCGAGGTAACCGGCGTCGGCGCTATTGATATGGCTTACCGGGGATACAGCATGAAGGTGGCTACCTTCGGCGATAAGCCGCTTCTGGAGTCCATCTGCAAGTCCTGCGGCGAGTGCATGGCGCACTGCCCGGTTGGCGCCCTTACCCCCAAGGAGGGGCACTGGCCGGAGCGGGAGGTGCTGACCACCTGCCCCTATTGCGGTGTCGGCTGCCAGATGTACCTCGGCATCAAGGATGAGAAGGTGACGGTGGTGCGTGGCGCCCGGGAAAATGATGTCAACCAGGGCCGGCTCTGCGTCAAGGGGCGCTTCGGTATTGCCGAGTTTGTTACCCACCCGGAGCGTTTGACCAGCCCCATGGTACGCCGGAACGGCGAGCTTACCGAGGTGACCTGGGATGAGGCGCTGGATGAGGTAGCGGCACGGCTCAAGCGCTATTCGCCGGAAGAGGTCGCCGCTATTTCCTCCGCCAAGTGCACCAATGAGGATAACTACGTCTTTCAGAAGTTTGCCCGCGCTGTTCTGGGCACGCACAGTGTTGACCACTGTGCCCGTTTGTGACATTCCCCCACCGTGGCCGGTCTGGTCACAACATTCGGCAGCGGGGCGATGACCAACTCCATCGGTGATATCGCTGAGTCGGGCTGTATGCTGGTTATCGGCAGCAACACCACCGAGGCTCACCCGGTTATCGGCTGGGAGATGAGGAAGGCGGTGCGCCGGGGCACCAGGCTCATCGTGGCTAACCCGCGCCAGATTGCCCTTGCCCGCGAGGCTGACCTTTGGCTGCAGCAGCGCCCGGGAACTGACGTCGCCCTGCTCATGGGGATGTGCCGGGTCATCGTTGATGAAGGGCTGTTTGACGCTGCCTTTATCGCCGAGCGCGGTGAGGACTTTGACACCTTCAAGCAGTCGCTGGCTAGCTTTGGCCTTGATTCCGTGGAGCGGATTACGGGGGTGCCCGGGGAGCAGGTAGCCGAAGCCGCCCGCCTGTATGCCGCCAATAGCCCGGCGGCTATCTTCTACACCATGGGTATCACCCAGCACTCCCACGGCACGGATAACGTCATCGCCGTGGCTAACCTGGCGATGCTTACCGGCAATATCGGCAAGCCGGGGAGCGGGGTAAACCCGCTCCGGGGGCAGAACAATGTCCAGGGTGCCTGTGACATGGGGGCTCTGCCCAACGTCTATCCCGGCTACCAGTCCGTGGCTACCCCGGCTATCAGGGAGAAGTTTGAGGCTGCCTGGGGTTGCTCCCTGCCGGAAAAGCCGGGGCTGACCGTCACGGAGGCCTTTGACGCCGCCTACCGCGGGCAGGTTAAGGCGATGTACGTCATGGGGGAGAACCCGGTGCTGAGCGAGCCGGAGGCAAAGCATGCCGAGGAGGCGCTGCGGCGGCTGGAGCTTCTGGTGGTTCAGGATATCTTCCTTACCGAGACGGCACGGCTGGCTCATGTCGTCTTGCCCGGGGCGACCTTTGCCGAGAAGGATGGCACCTTCACCAATACCGAGCGGCGGGTGCAGCGGGTAAGGCAGGCGATAGAGCCGGTGGGCGGCTCCCGCCCTGACTGGTGGATTACCTGCCAGCTTGCGCAAAGGATGGATGCCGGCGGCTTTGATTTCAGCCACCCCTCCCGGATTATGGAGGAGGTTACCCG
>CAZFCV010000074.1:0-6296 GCA_964517985.1 uncultured Dehalococcoidales bacterium
GAGGCTCGCCCCCGGCTACCCCACCCCCACCGGCTATGCTATAATTTGGGAGGTATGAAAGTCCTCGGTATTGAGACCTCCTGCGATGAAACGGCGGCGGCGGTGGTGGCGGATGGGACAAAAATCCTGTCCAATCAAATAGCCTCTCAGGTGGAAATCCACGCCCGCTACGGTGGGGTTGTCCCCGAGGTCGCCTCGCGCCAGCACACCCTGGCTATTATCCCCATCATTGAGCAGGCGATGGCGGAGGCTGAGGTCACCTGGGGTGACCTTGACGGCATCGCCGTCACCACCGGGCCAGGGCTTGCCGGCTCGCTGCTGGTGGGGGCAAACGCCGCCAAGGCAATCGCTCTGGCTCAGGGGTTGCCCATTACCGGGGTCAACCACCTTGAGGGCCATATCTACGCCAACTGGCTAGCAAGCCACAACATCATCTTCCCGGTGCTATGCCTCATTGTCTCCGGCGGGCACAGCGACCTGGTGCTGATGAAAGGGCACGGCGACTATACCCTGCTGGGACGGACACGGGATGACGCCGCCGGCGAGGCGTTTGATAAGGCAGCCCGGATACTGGGGCTGGGCTACCCCGGCGGCCCCGCCATTGAGCAGGCAGCCCGGAAGGGCAAAGACTCCGTGGAACTGCCCCGAGCCTGGCTCAAGGGCAGCCATGACTTCAGCTTCAGCGGCGTTAAGACGGCGCTGCTGCGCCGGGTGGAAGACGGCAGGGTTAGCAACCGGTTTGATGCCGCCGCCAGCTTTCAGGAAGCGGTGATTGATGTCCTGGTGGCAAAGACCATCGCCGCCGCCCGGGAGCACCGGGTGAAGCAGGTCTTGCTGGCGGGCGGGGTCGCCGCCAACGGGCGGCTCCGCCAGGTGCTGGAGCAGAGCGCGCCGGTAGCGGTTCTGCTCCCCGCACCAGTGCTGTGCACGGATAACGCCGCCATGATTGCCGCCTGCGGCTACTTCCGCTTTCAGGCGGGCAGGATAGATGACCTGGGGCTGGACGTGGTGCCCAACCTCAAGCTGGCTTAGGAAATTATGCGCCGGAGCCGGGGGTTGGGGGTGATACCGGGGATCCTGCCCCGCTTGGCAACCGGCTTACCCGCCACCTCATGCAGGTCGGCGGTAAAGTCAATCGGCTTCGCCCCGCTGATATAGCTGCCGACACCGAAACCATCAACCGCCGCCCCGCTCTCAATGAAATAGCGGATGCGCTCCGGGTCAAGACCGCCGCTGACAAAAATGGTCGCCTTCTTAAAGCCCGCCAGGTCCAGGCGGGCTCTCACCTCCTTGACCAGCTCAGCGGTAACCCGCCCCCGCTCACTGGGGGTATCCAGGCGCACCCCGTCAAGCCGGTCGCCCAGTGCCTCGGCGACACGCAGGCTCTCCTCGGCTTCGTCCTTGAAGGTATCAACCAGGGAGACACGGGGCACCCCCGGCGGCATGTGCTTATCAAAGGCAACCGTCGCCATAACGGTATCCCCGATAACGATAATCAGGGCATGGGGCATGGTGCCAGACGGCGCAACACCCGCCAGCCCGGCGCCGGCAATGCTGGAGCAGCCCCGGCAGCCACCAACGATTGCCGAGTACTCCATCACCCCCGCCACCGCGGGGTGAACATGACGGGCACCAAAGCTGATGACGGGGATATCCCCGGCGGCGGCCACACATTCACCGGCGGCGGTTGCCCAGCCGCTACAATGGGCTAAAATACCGATTATTGCCGTCTCATATAGCCCGTAGCTCTGATAGGGGGCGGTAATGCGCAGCACAACCTCCTTCCTCGCCATCGCCTCCCCCTCCGCCAGAGCCCACACCTCGCGGCTGCCTTCAGGCAACGTCCTGTCCAGCAGCGCCCTGACCTCCTCCATGCCACAGAGCAAGCCAGCCCGGCTGGAGAACACCTCCATGGTCGCCACCGGGTTTAGCCCCTCGCGGCGCAGTATCTCCACGGCACGGGCAAAGTAGACATCGGCAGTCTCCCCGGAGAGGACTGCCTCGCTGGGTTCAAATTCGGGTCGCTCCACTTAACCACCTCCAGCGGTAGTCAGTCTTGCCCCGAGCACCTTTTCCATATGCCCCAGGGCAAACCGGTGCGCCGCCTCATCCGGCGAGGCAACGCCGTCAACCGGCACCTCAACCGCATAGTCCCGGTTGCGGGCATCAGCCACAGTATACAACACACAGATATCAGTCAACACGCCGCAGACGAGCACCTTCTCCGGCTTGAGGCTCTCCAGCCTCCCCTCCAGGGTGGTGGCAAAAAAGCCACTGTAGCGCTTCTTGGGGATAAATTCACCGGGGTAGCTAGCCAGCTCCGGAATAACCTCCGCCCCGGCAGTGCCGGCAATGCAGTGCGGGGGAAACATCCGGAACTCAAGGTCGTCCGGCTCGTGGTTATCACAGATGAAGAACAGGCTGGAGCCCTGAGCCAGCTCCATCTCCAGGAGGCGCTGTATAACGGGGATTATGCGGCGGGCTTCCTCGCCGATATACAGGGGATAGCCCTCCTCCATAAAGCCGCGGAGCATGTCCACCACCAGAACAGCATTAGCCATCGCCCTCCTCCACTAGATACCGCCGCATACTGCGGGCTAGCGCTACCGGGTCGCTGGAGACCACGCTGGCGGCATAAATTTCCATACCACCGACATCAGAGGCACGGTGCTCGGGGTTGCCCCGGTCAAGCAAGCGAACGATGACCGGGAAGTCATCCCAGTCTTCCTCGGTTCCCGACAGCGGCGGCGTTACCAGGCTGAGATTAAACGAGGTCACCCCCAGCCTGTCCCGGAAGCAGGCAAGCACATCATAGACCCTCTCCCCAAGGGAGGGGTTGAGTTCCTCCGCCATGAGGACAACCTCCTTGTCCTTGAAGGGGGTGAGGTAGGTCATAATTTTGACCTCCCCCTCCGCCACGACACAGCCGACCGCCCGGTGCGCCCCGAACAGGTCGGCAAAGTAGCTGGCGCCGTAGCCCTGGCGGTAGCTAACTGCCGCCTGCCGCAGCCGCTCAATCCGGGCATAGTGCCGCCCGCTGGTCAGCATGACCTGGGCATGCCCGTGACCTATTGAGGCACCCGCCCGCCACAGGCAATTCCAGATAAGGGCGAAGTATTTCGCCTCAGGCTGGGTGGCATGTGCCTTTTTTGCCCATTCCCAGGCAACGCTGATATAGTCAACAACCTGCTCCCGGGAAAACTGGAGGGGGTTAAAGTCATTAAAGATTATCAGGCTATGGAGCCCGTCAAACTTGGCAATATTGCTGGCGGTAACGGAGTGCTTGCCCACCACCCGGCCAAAGCTATCCTCAGGGGTAGTCTCCCGCGGGTTGCGGAACAGGTCGGCGCCATTGGCATAGGCAAGCTCAACATCAACCGTGCCGCTGTCCAGAGGGCGAGAGGCACGCATCTTGCTGAACAGCGTCTCCTCGCCGGTCAGCCGGTTGGTCACCCGGACAATCTTCTGCCGGCTAACCGCCTCCACGGAGCCGAACTGCTGCTCAACCCAGGGCTCCATGGCATCGGGAATACACAGCTCGCCAACGGCGGGGGTAATGGCATATATCCGCTGGAACCGGTCTCTTTCCACCGCAGATAGCGAAGCGACCGTCTCATCTAGATTAAGGATGGGTGAGATAGTCATGGCTAGTGCCTGAAATGCCTTTCTCCGGTAAAGACCATGGCTATATTATGCTCATCCGCCGCCTTGATGGAATCTTCGTCCCTTATTGAGCCGCCGGGCTGGATAATGGCGGTCACCCCACAGTCCGCCGCCGCCTCCACCACATCGGCGAAGGGGAACATGGCATCGGAAGCGAGCACGCTGCCCTTTGCCTTCTCTCCCGCCTTATCCCGGGCTACCTGGGCGCTGACAATGCGGCTGGGCTGCCCCGCCCCCATGCCGAGAAGCGTCCCGTCCCTGACCAGCACGATGGCGTTTGACTTAACGTGCTTGACGGCGCGCCAGGCAAAGAGCAGGTCGGCGACCTCCGCCTCTGTTGGCGGGCGCCCGGTTACCGTTTTCAGATTGACGCAACCCTCCGGAACGGAATCAGAGTCCTGAACAAGGAGTCCGCCCTTCACCCGGCGCAGGTCAAGGTACCTCGGCTCCGCCTTACCGTAGCCCGGTGGCAGCCCGGCAACGAGAATGCGCAGGTCCTTCTTGCGCTTCAGCATCTCCAGCGCCTCCGCCTCATACTCCGGGGCGATAACAATCTCATAGAAGACGGACTTCATCGCCTCCGCCATAGCCGGGGTAACGGCACGGTTGGCGGCGACAATACCGCCGAAGGCAGCCACCGGGTCGCCGCTGAAAGCCCGCCGGTAGGCTTCGGCAATATCATCATGGCTTGCCAGCCCACAGGGATTGGTATGCTTGATAATGGCTACCGTTGCCGCGCCAAAGTCGGTCACCACCCCCCAGGCAGCGTCGGCATCCAGGATATTGTTAAAGGAAAGCTCCTTGCCCCCCAGCTGCTCCGCCCCGGTAATGCCGGTTGCCCGCCCCCCGCCAACCGAAAGCTCGGCGTAGAAGGCTGCCGGCTGGTGCGGGTTCTCTCCATAGCGCAGCGACTGCCGCTTCTTCAGGGCAATGGTCATCTCCTCGGGGAACCCCTCGCTATCCTGCCTCAGGTACTGCGAGATGGCGGTGTCATAGATAGCCACGTGCTGGAACGCCTTCTGCGCCAGCCGTTTGCGCTCCGCCATGTCCAGCTCACCCTGCCCCAGCTTCTCCAGAACCAGGGGATAATCGGCGGGGTCAACAATCACGATGACGCCGGGGAAATTCTTGGCTGAGGCGCGAATCATGGTGGGACCGCCGATATCAATATTCTCCAGCGCCTCGTCCAGGGTAACCCCTTCCCGGGATACCGTCTGCACGAAGGGGTAGAGGTTAACCGCCACCAGGTCAATAGTCTCAATCC
Organism: uncultured Dehalococcoidales bacterium; assembly: GCA_964517985.1. Classification (GTDB taxonomy): domain Bacteria; phylum Chloroflexota; class Dehalococcoidia; order Dehalococcoidales; family W111; genus W111. The sequence continues at coordinate 4,928 of CAZFCV010000074.1, forward strand.
TGTTCCGGGCAAGCTCCTCCATGTGGCTAGGCAGGCTGCGCCGGGCGAGAATACCGCCGTGCACCATGGGGTGCAGGGTCTTCACCCGGCCATCAAGGATTTCGGGGAAGCCGGTAATCTCGGAGACACCCTTCACCGGCACCCCCGCCTCCGCCAGCGCCTTCTTGGTACCGCCGGTACTGAAAACCTCATAACCCAGCTTGCTTAAACCCCCGGCAAAATCGGTAACACCGGTCTTATCGGAAACACTGATAATGGCTCGCATTAATACCTCCCTCAATTAAGATTAGCCTGCGCCCCTGGTCTCTGCCCCACCACCGGAGAGATGATACCTAGTCTATGATTACCCTCGCCCCTCCCCCCTGCTCCATCACCCTGCCGATAAGCCCGGCTTCAGGCAGCACCCGGGTTATTCGGTCAGCATCCTCCGGGGAGGCGATAATAACCATCCCGATGCCCATGTTAAAGACGTGGAACATCTCGTCCCGGCTGACTTTGCCCCGCTGCTGAATAAGGCTAAAAACGGGCGGCACCGGCCATGCCTGGCTATCAAATTTCACTGCCAGGCTATCCGGCAGTACCCGGGGCACGTTATCCACCAGCCCACCACCGGTAATATGCGCCATGCCCTTGATTACCGGCAGCAGTGGCTTGAGCTGCCGGTAGTAGCAACGGTGCGGTTCCAGCAGCGCCTCCCCCAGGGTCCGCCCCAGCTCCGGGTAGCTGGTATCCAGCGCCGCCCTGGTCTCGCCGAAAATCTTGCGCACCAGGGAGTAGCCGTTGGTGTGCAGCCCGCTGGAGGGCAGCCCGATAACGGGGTCACCAGCGGCTATCGTCTTCCCCGTGATGAGCTTCTCCTTCTCCACGACGCCAACAATGAAGCCCGCCAGGTCATAGTCCTCCCCGGAATATAGCCCGGGCATCTCGGCGGTCTCGCCGCCGATGAGGGCGCACCCCGCCTCGCGGCAGGCTTGCGCCAGCCCCTTGACGATAGCCGCCACCTGCTCCGGCACCAGCCGGCCCATGGCGATGTAGTCCAGAAAGAAGAGCGGCTCGGCACCACCGGTAAGGACGTCGTTAACACAATGGTTAACCAGGTCAACGCCAATTGTGTCGTGTTTGGCCAAGGCGGAGGCAATCTTCAGCTTGGTGCCCACCCCGTCAACGCTGGAGACCAGGACGGGCTGCTGATAGCCGCCAAACTCAAAAAGCCCGCCGAAGAACCCCAAGCCACCGAGCACCCCGGGGCGGAGGGTGGAGCGGGCATGCTCCTTAATCAGCTCCTTTGCCTGGGCAGCAAGAGCAATACTTACACCGGCGGCGGCATAGTTTTCCTTGATGGCTCGGCTCCTGCACTAAGTTTTCTCAC
>CAZFCV010000075.1:0-2262 GCA_964517985.1 uncultured Dehalococcoidales bacterium
TTCACCTTCAGCGCTGAAGACCAGGAGTTCTTCCGTTCCAAGGGCTACACCAATGAGCCCAAGCGCTGTCCCTCATGCCGTGAGGCAAGGAAACAAGAGCGTTATGGTGATAGCGGCTCTGGCTACTCAAGGCGCCAGATGTTCCCTGTGGTGTGCGCCGAGTGTGGCAAAGATGCACAGGTTCCCTTTGAACCACGAGGGGACAAGCCGGTGTACTGTGGTGATTGCTATCGCAAGGTTAGACCAAGTAATAGGTGAGGTTTAACCTCAAGTCACGTCCGGGTTGGGCAACTGGCCCGGATGTGACCTTGGGGGGAGTAGTAGCATTGGCGTTAGAAGTATCAATACGCGAAGGTGAATCACAGGATTCTCTATTACGTCGCTTTCAAAGAACTGTACAGATGAGCGGCGTCCTGCGAGAAGCCAAGGCTCATCGTCGCTTCATATCCAAGCGAGATGCTGCCCGCATAAAGGCTAAGAACAGCGCAAGGCGAAGGCGGCGCCAGGGGAAATAGCATGGATGAGGGTAGGCGATGAGAATCTGTGTGGGCAATCTATCCTTTGATGTGCCGGATTAGCTATTGTTGTAAATAACCAGAGCTAACTCGCCCCTGCCAAGCCAGGTTAGCTCATAAACAAACCCTTCATTCCGCCCGGTATGTAGCAGATCAGTTCTTTGTCAGGTCCTAGGCTGTCTTTCGTCTCCTGATAAAGAAGAAGTACACGGCTGAACCCGCAACGACTACCGCGGCTATAATGCCACCAATCAGCCACCAGTTAGCCGGCGTTTCCGGGGCCGGTGGCTCCTCTTGTGCCGGCAGGGGTAGGGGTGCGGGTGTGGGTGGCGCTGCCTCCCTGACCACAAATTTGCCGGTTAAGCCGTCAACACTGGCGCTGAAGCTGCCGGCAGTATCCCTGGCTACGGTGAAGGTTACCGTCTGGCTAGCCCCGCCACCCAGGGTTACCTCCTCGGTATCAACGACTGCCCCATCTATCTTGAGGATTACTTCATAGGTGCCCTCGGCATCACCGGTATTGGCAACGGCAACGCTGATGGTTACGCTTTGGCCAATATCAACCTCGGCGGGTGATACGGATAGATTGCGGGTGGTAATCCGGGCGGGCAGCCCCGGAGTGGTGAAGGTGAATTCCTCGGATGCTTCCAGATTGCCTGCCCTGTCCCGGGACATTGCCTTGTAATAATAGGTGGTAGCCGGTGTCAGCCCGGTCAGCTGAACAAGATGGGTAAAGACCATCTCCTCAGCCAGCTCGGAGAACAGGGACGGGCTTGCCCGGTATTCCACCTGACTATCGCTCTTCTCCTTTGTTTTCCAGTGGATATCGGCGGTTGTCTTGGTCACTTCGCCGAGTGTTACATCATAGATTCTCGGCGGATTCCTGTCCGGTGCGGCAAAACCGCCGCCGCCACCGCTGGGCTTTGGAGATACGGTGGGCCCGTTATGGACACCGGTGTCGCCGGTAGCGTCATTGGTGCCGTCGCTGGCGGCAAACTTGAAGGTGTGGCTAACGTCTTCCACAAGACCGGTCGTGGTGTACTCATATGCCTCGCCATTGGTGTAGTCGCCGTCCTCCCCTGCCCGGACGGTCATATCCTGAGGGGTGCCCGCGTCAATGGTGACCGTGATGGCTGTCGGGGCATCATTGTCACCGTCAGTATAGACCACGGAGTAGGTAAAGGTAGTCGCGGTGTAGCCCGAGACGGGGGCTACCGTACCGCCGGAGAGTACCGGGGCACCGATGGTCACCTCGTCCTCACCGGGAGCCCCGTAGTCAATGCCATCATAGGGGGTAACCGCGCACCGCCACACCTCTCCATCGGCGGTATTGCTGGAGTCAACGGTATCGGTGGTGAGTGCCGGCTGGAGGACGGTGTCCTTGTACCAGGCGTAGGAGTAGGTGACGCCATCACCATCGGCGTCGGTGCTGGGGGTGGTGACAGCGCACACCAGGTCGTCATCGGTTGAGGGCGCATTCGGGGTGACATCCACTACCGGAGCCGTCGGCGGGCTATTGGCTATGGTGATGGTATCCTCGACGGGGGTGCCGGTAGCGGCGCCGTCAAACGGGGTGCAGACCACCTTTATCTGGTCGCCCCGGGCGAAGTAAGAGCTAGCCAGGGTGCCGGTGGTGGCGCCCGATATATCAAGCCAGGCGGAAACGCCGTCCCACTCCTGCCACTGCCACTGGTAGCCCTCGGGGTCGCCGTCGGGGTCGGACCAGCCGGAGGGGGTAGCCGTCAGG
>CAZFCV010000075.1:2362-6082 GCA_964517985.1 uncultured Dehalococcoidales bacterium
CGCACCGCCACACCTCTCCATCGGCGGTATTGCTGGAGTCAACGGTATCGGTGGTGAGTGCCGGCTGGAGGACGGTGTCCTTGTACCAGGCGTAAGAATAGGTGATACCATCACCATCGGCGTCAGTGCTCGGGGTGGTGACAGCGCACACCAGGTCATCATCGGTTAAGGGCGCACTCGGGGTGACATCCACTACCGGAGCTATCGGCGGGCTATTGGCTATGGTAATGGTATCCTCTACGGGGGTGCCGGTAGCCGTGCCGTCAAACGGGGTGCAGAGCACCTTTATCTGGTCACCACTGACGAAGTTAGCGCTAGCCAGGGTGCCGGTGGTGGCACCCGGTATATCAAGCCAGGCGGAGACGCCGTCCCACTCCTGCCACTGCCACTGGTAGCCCTCGGGGTCGCCGTCGGGGTCGGACCAGCCGGAGGGGGTAGCCGTCAGGCCGGTATCGGTGTATGCCGGGTCGGGTGATATGGCGACACCAGCCACGGATGGCGGGCTATTCAGTACTGTTGGGCCGGAGTGGGCGCCGGTGTCTCCCGTAGCGGCATCCATGCCGTCGCTGGCGGCAAACTGGAAGGTGTGGCTAACATCTTTTTCCAGACCGCTGGTGGTATACTCGTACACCTCGCCGTTGGTGTAATCGCCGTCCTCCCCTGCCCGGACGGTCATATCCTGGGGCGCGCCGCCATCAATGGATACCGTTGGTGAGGCGGGCGGGTCATTATTGGCATCGGTATAGGTCACCGAGTAGGTGAAGTCGGTGGTAACGTTTCCTGTGCCTGGGCTCACCTGTCCGGCGGACAGGACTGGCGGGCTGTTGGCTATGGTGAAGGCGAACTCGGTATCCCCCTCCACCGGCACATCCAGCCAACCGGAGGTTTGTTCATACAGTGTGCCGTCGGTCCACCGGATACTCACCTGGTGGCTGCCGCTGGTAACTACCTCATAGAAGCTGCTCTCTGTCTGCCCTGACGCCACATCGACCTGCCGGTAGTCCTCATAGCCAGCATCGGTATCTACCTTGAAATATACCGTCAGGTCATCATCATCATTGTTGGTCACCCTGACGTGATACTGCCCCCGGGTGCCGGTCCCGGGATAAATCCATTGTGTGCCGGCTATGTCATCTGTTTCCAGGCTGCGTTTTTTGGTTTCCGCCGTGGCGCCATAGCCGTACATCGTCTTCTCCGAATCGGCGGTGCCGTACAAATCGAGCAGGCACAGAGAGTGCCCCAGCTCATGGATAGCAATATTCTGCACATCCATCTCAGACCCGGACGGCGTGCCGCTGGTGTCCCAGGTGAAATCAAGGTCATTGAACAGTATGTCACTTTCCAGAATCTCACCAGCGGAAGACCAGTTGATGTTCACTGCTATCCAGCCGCTGGGAAAACCGGGGTCATAGTTGACCCACATGATTTCATTACTGAGGTTATTGCTGTAACCGGTGGCGGCAGTTGCCCCGCCATACTCAAAGTAGAAGTCGGCGCTGTCAACATCGTTCCAGGCTTGAAAAGCCGATATAATTGCGCCCAGTTCGCCGTCACTATCAAGACAATTCTCATTTACCAGGTATTTCTCCCCCATGGGGTTGGTCAGTAACCATTTCCGTTCTGCGTAGGAAAAGGTCACGGTGAACGGGTAGTCGTTGCTGGGCCCGGCGGCGGTAGTAACCCTCACCCCGTTGCTGGCGGTACCGCTGCTGGCTCCGGACGGCACCTGGCACACTATCTGGGTATCGCTCCAGGAGGAGACGGTCGTTGCCGTCACGTAGGTGCTCCCTGCCCGCCAGAAAGCCACCCCGCTTGTGCCCTGCGTGGCGCCGAAGTCGGTGCCGTTGATAGTGACCTGAGACCCGGTACCCGTACCCGCCGGCCCGGAAGTCGGCGAGATTGAGGTTATCGCCGGCGGTGTGCCGCCGGAGAAGTATTTTCGCAGCACGACGTCATCAACGAAGGCTCCGTAATCGGTACCGGAAGGATCGCTCTGGAATATGAAGGCAATCCATACCTGAGACTCCCCGCAAAGATTGCCCAGGGTGGGGACAGTGGTGAGGTCAAACGACGTGGATTGCCAATCAGCTGAGTCTCCCCACCACCCACCACCGTAGAAATTCATTCCGTCGGTGGACGCCATAGCAAAAATAGGGTCAGAGCCAAACTCAGATTGAAGCCAGAGATAGAAATTCAACTCGGCATCAGAGGTGCCGGCCAGGCTGAACGGTCCGTATATCATCCAGGCATTCATATTGTTGGGGTAGTTGGTGGGAGGGGTAAGGGAGCTGCCAGCACACCAGACACTATACGAGCCGGTGTTAGCCTGGTAGGTCTCCTTGTCCCAGGTAGGGGTACCGTAAAGTGTCCAGGCACTTCCGGGGAATGCCCCTTCAAAGCCGTCGGTCATTATATCCTGCCAGCCGATCAGATGGTCTTCTGCCTGTGCTGGCTCGACCGCCCCGGTCTCCAGGGGGACCTCCAGAACCCTACTGGCTGGTTTTGCCGATAGCCGGGGGGTGGTGCCCTGAGCCTCTATCGCCTGGCTGATGTCGGTTATGAAGTTGCCGAGCGGCTGGTCTCTCTCGACCACCATGTCATTGCGGACGGTGAACTTGCCCTGGGACCAACCGCAAACTGCGAAGGCGGTCTCCGCTTCCTCCAGGAAGACCACCGTTCTCTCCCCCGGCTGGAAGCGGGGGACATCCTCTATCCACATCTTCAGCCCGTCCACCTCGCCACCAGGTAGTTTTACCACCACTTCCTCCCCGGGCTCCCCCTTTAGAGGCTGCTCAACAGAAATAGTAGTCAGGGTATAGATGTTTCCCCTGCCCTCCTCGTAGCTGACAGTATCAGTTACCTTCCCTACCAGGATGGAATCAGCCTTGGCGGTTAGCTCGTCAAGGCTGAGCTGCTCCACCAGAGCTGAGGCAGCTCCCGTTATTGCTAGTAGCAGTGCCAATGCTACCACCAGCGATATACCGAGTGTATGCCATAGTTTCATCTTCGCCCTCCCCCTCACTGCTCTATCAGGATGTCCCTGATCTGTTGAGTAAACTCGGTCAGCGGAATGTTGCCGCTGACCATATCATTCCCATCAATAATGAACTTCCCCTGAAAGCCGCCGATAATGGTGAAGGCACCGCCCCCTTTTTTCAGGAAAACCACTACCCTTTCTCCTGGCTGGAAGCCGGGGGTGCCTTCTACCCACATCACCTGTCCGTCCAATTCCCCTCCGAGGGTTCTGAGGGTCGCTTTGTCTCTGGTCTGACCCTTGACGGTCTGCTCCACGGAAATGGTTGCCAGGGTGTAGATGTTGCCGTTTTCCTCTTGGTAGGCGGTGATATCAGTTACCTCGCCTACCAGGATGGAGTCAGCCCTGATAGCCAGTTCGTCAAGGGTTAGCTGCTCCATGAGCCCCCCGGCGCTCTGAGCAGGGGGGCTTGGGGGCTCTTGTCCCGGGGCACAGCCAGCCATGGCGGCAACTAACAGAAGGCATGGCAGGATAAATATGAATCGGCGCAATTTCTTTTTACCACTCCCTGAAAAAAATCAAAGAACTGAGAAGCACGTTACGACGAACATCTCCTCAGCCCTTTGCTACGGGCTTGACTGTTCCTGGTAGCACGTCCCCCCGCTGCTTCCCCACTGTCCTCAAAAAGGCTGGCTACGGTCCGGGTAGTTTGCGAAACCACCAGCCGGTTTTTCGTCGTTTATTAT
>CAZFCV010000076.1:0-6040 GCA_964517985.1 uncultured Dehalococcoidales bacterium
GTCAATCAGGATGGGTCGGTCGGGGGTGACATCCACGGCGGCGGCAACATACTGCTTGAGCATCTCCTCGTCATGGACTACCTCCATGCCACGCCCGCCCAGCACGTAGGAAGGTCGCACCATCAGAGGGTAGCCGATTCGCCCGGCAACCTGCAATGCCTCCTCCAGATTGCTCGCCATCCCCGACTCCGGCATGGGGATACCAAGCTCCCCCATCATCTGCCGGAAACGGTCCCGGTCTTCGGCAAGGTCTATCGTCTCCGGCGTTGTCCCCAGGATACGGACACCAGCCTCCGCCAGCTCATTGGCAATATTGAGGGGGGTCTGGCCGCCGAACTGGACGATGACACCCTCCGGCTTCTCCTTCTCATAGATACTCAGGACATCTTCCACCGTCAGGGGCTCAAAATACAGCTTGTCCGAGGTATCGTAGTCCGTGGAGACCGTCTCCGGGTTGCAGTTGACTATAATCGTCTCGTAGCCCTCATCGCGCAGGGTAAAGGCAGCGTGGACGCAGCAATAGTCAAACTCAATGCCCTGGCCGATGCGGTTGGGCCCACCCCCCAGCACCATAATCTTCCGCCGCTTGCTGCTTGTCGTCCTGTCCGGGGCATTATAGGTGGAAAAGTAGTAGGCGGCATTCTCCACACCGCTCACCGGGACCGGCTCCCACCCCTCCACCACACCCAGGGATATGCGCTGCCGGCGGATTTCCCGCTCCGGCACGCCCAGAATCTGCGCCAGGTAGCGGTCGGCAAAGCCGTCCTTCTTAGCCTGAACCAGCAAATCATCGGGCGGTGCCTTCCCTTTATGCTGGAGGAGCTTTTCCTCCAGCTCAACAAGCTCTTTCATCTGATTGATGAACCAGGGCTTGATGTAGGTCTTCCTGTATAGCTCCGACACATCGGCACCCTTACGCAGCGCCTCGTACATTATGAACTGCCGCTCGCTCGTTGGCTCACCGAGCATTTCCATCAGCTCTTCCCGTGATTTCTGGTGAAAATCCCGGGCAAAGCCTAGCCCGTAGCGGCCGCTCTCCAGGGAACGAATCGCCTTCTGGAGAGCCTCTTTATAGTTCTTACCGATGCTCATTACCTCACCCACGGCGCGCATCTGCGTACCCAGCCTGTCCTCGGCATCGCGGAACTTCTCAAAAGCCCAGCGGGCGAACTTAACCACCACGTAATCGCCCGACGGGGTGTACTTCTCCAGGGTTCCCTCCCGCCAGTAGGGAATCTCGTCCAGGGTGAGTCCGGCGGCTAGCTTGGCGGAAATCAGGGCGATAGGGAAACCGGTCGCCTTGGAGGCGAGTGCCGAGGAGCGCGAAGTCCGGGGGTTTATCTCAATGACGACAACGCGCCCCGTCTCCGGGTCATGGGCAAACTGGATGTTGGTACCGCCAATTACCCGTATCGCCTCCACTATTTTATAGGAGTATTCCTGGAGACGTTTCTGCAATTCCTTATCAATGGTAAGCATCGGCGCCGTGCAGTAAGAGTCCCCGGTGTGGACACCCATGGCGTCCACATTCTCAATAAAGCACACGGTTATCATCTGGTTCTTGGCATCACGGACGACCTCCAGCTCCAGCTCCTCCCAGCCCAGAACCGACTCCTCAATCAGTATCTGCCCGATAAGGCTGGCGGCAATGCCACGGCTGGCAACCGTGCGCAGCTCCTCCACATTGTAGACCAGCCCGCCACCGGTGCCCCCCATGGTGTAGGCGGGACGGACAACCACCGGGTAGCCCAACTCGGCAGCAATCCCCTCCGCATCCTCAACACTGTAGACCGCTTCGCTTTTTGGCATCTCTATGCCCAGGCGGTTCATTGTCTCCTTGAAGGCGATACGGTCCTCACCGCGCCGGATGGCATCAATCTCAACGCCAATTACCCTGACCCCGTACTTGTCCAGGACGCCGGAGCGCGCCAGCTCAGCGCTCAGGTTTAGCCCCGACTGTCCGCCCAGGTTGGGCAGCAGGGCATCCGGCCGCTCCTTCTCCACAATCCGCGTCATCGTCTCCAGGTTGAGCGGCTCAATATAGGTCACATCCGCCGTTCCGGGGTCGGTCATGATGGTTGCCGGGTTGGAATTCGCCAACACAATCTCATAGCCCAGAGACCGGAGGGCTTTACACGCCTGAGTTCCCGAGTAGTCAAATTCACAGGCTTGCCCGATGACAATGGGGCCGGAGCCGATAATCATTACCTTCTTGATGTCATCCCGCCTCGGCATACACAACGCCCCCTTTTCTTAAATTACCGCTATCACTATCCCGATAGCGGCACTGCTAAAGTAATGATACCATGAAAACGGTGGTCTTTTAAAGGATAATGGGGAGTGTAATGATAATGCCGGAGCCGGTTTGCTCCTTGACAACCAGCCGGTCGGGGTTCTAACATAGTCACAGCATATGAGAAAGCCCAGCCACCGCTATATTTCCCCCGCGGGGGTATGTCCCAAGTGACCAGCGGCAGCCAGAATCCGAGTCTGGGTGACGCCGCCGGTCGTTTTCTGTCCGGTCTGCCCGCCGCCGAAAAGGGAACCGCCCAGCAGGAAATATACCGGTTTGTCCGCTGGTTTGGCTGGGGGCGAGCGCTGGCGGGGCTTACTGCATCAGAAGTAGCCAAATATGCTGACCAGCTATCATCATCGGCTCCCGACTACGCGAAGAAGATTGAGCTACTGCGAGCCTTCCTGGTCTGCGCCAAAAAGGAGGGGTGGAGCCAGGCTAATCTGGCGGCTCACCTCAAAGCCAGGAAGGGGAGAGCAAAATTACAGCCCTCACCACAGCGGGGCTTGCCGGAGGCACTCGCCCTGACCCGGCAGGGCTATGAAGAGATAGAAGCCGAGCTGGCGGAACTCAAGAGCAAGCGCCTGCAAGCCATTGACGAAATACGCCTAGCCGCCGCCGATAAGGACTTCCGTGAGAACGCACCCCTTGCGGCAGCCAGAGAGCAACGCAGCCACCTTGAGGGTAGAATCAGGGAGCTGGAGGAAACCCTGAGGCTGGCTACCATCATTGGCGACAAGCAAGAGGCAGCGCTCAAGGCAAACATTGGTGGCAGTGTTATGCTGCACGACCTGGACTCCGGCGAAGAGCTACGCTACACAATAGTCAGCCCCAAGGAAGTAGACCCGGCCAAGGGCAGGATATCAAGTGTTTCCCCGATAGGCAAGGCTATCATCGGGCGGGAACAGGGAGATACCGTGGAGGTGGTAACCCCGGCGGGCAAACTGCGCTATCAGCTCAAGCAGGTCTATTAGCCTCCACCAAAAGGGGTTGACTGTTATGAGGCTCAAGGAGTAGAATGTAGCGGAGGAATCTTCCACAACCTTGGGACACGGTCATAACCCCCAAGACTGGATTCTTTCCGTCAGCACAACTGGCAGGTTCAGGATGTCCTATGATGCGAGCTAGAAAAGGGCTTGCCATGCAAAAGGCGGATTCTTGACAGCCTTCGGGGAAAGATGATAGCCTACGATTTTAGCGGCACAATCTAAAAAGGAGGATAGTGGAATGGCCTTTCGTGTAGGTATAGATACCGGGGGCACCTTCACCGATGCCATCTCGGTTGATGACGAGGGAAGGACACAGACCGCAAAAACGCCCACCACACCCAGTGACCTGACAGTGGGTGTTATGAACGCTTTCGATGCCCTGGCACGGCTGTACGGGCTTGACCGAAAGCAGTTCCTGGGCAAGGTGGAAACTATAGTACACGGCACCACACTGGGAACGAACATTATTCACACCAGGGTTGGCCCAAAGCTGGGTATGCTCTGCACCAAGGGGCATCGCGACGTTATTCAGCTCCGCCGCGTCCCCAAGGAAAACATGTACGACTGGAGGCACCAATTCCCCGAGGTTCTGGTGCCACGCTATCTAAGGGCTGAGGTGGAGGAGAGGATAGATGCCCGGGGCAATATAAAAGTGCCCCTGGATGAGGATAGCGTCCGTCAAGCCACGGCTTATCTGAAAAAACTAAAGGTGGAGAGCATCGTGGTCTCTTTCCTGTTCTCATTTTTGGACCAGACGCATGAGAGGCGGGCTGCCGAGATAGTCAAGGAGGTCTACCCCGAGGATGACGTCCTCTTCAGCAGTCCTGCCCGCCGTCGGCGAATACGAAAGAACCAGCACGGCAATACTCAGCGCCTTCATTGCCCCGGCAGTCCACAAATATACGGGGAAAATAACCACCATCCTGGAACAGGAAAACTTCAAGGGGCAGTTCCTCTACATACAGAACAACGGTGGTGTTGAAACCGCCGAAATCGCCATGGAGAGGCCCGCCACCCTGGCTATGTCCGGCCCGGCGGCTGGTCCTTCATCCGCTATCACCGTGGGCAGATTGCATGGTGACGAAAACCTGCTCTCAATAGACATGGGAGGAACCAGCCTGGATGTCGCCATCATCGACAAAGGCACCTTCCTGACCAGAACCGGGGGCTTGATAGACCAGCACCGATTCTCCCTGCCCATCATAGATGTCAATAGTGTCGGGGCGGGCGGAGGCAGCATGGCATGGTTTGACGTGACGGATACTCTCCGGGTCGGTCCGAAAAGCGCCGGAGCTGACCCTGGGCCAGCATGCTACGGGATAGGTGGCGAAGAGGCTGCCGTCACTGATGCCGACGTTATCCTCGGCTATGTCTCACCGGAGTACTTCCTGGGTGGCGAAATGAAGCTGAGAAAAGACCTGGCGGAGAAGGCAATAAAAGAGAAGGTCGCCGACCGCCTGGGCATAAGCGTTCCGGAAGCCGCCGCCGCCATCTACAAGGTCATCAACTCGGTTATGGCCGACTCAATATCCTATACCTTCACCCGGCGCGGTTACGACCCCCGGGACTTTGTTGTCTGCGCCGGCGGCGCCGCCGGCCCAGTCCACGCCCTGGCAATAGCCAAGGAACTATGCATTGACCGGGTGCTAATACCGAAATACGCCCCCATTTATTGCGCCTTCGGCATGCTCGGCGTTGACCTGAAGCATGACTTCTCCCGCTTCTACCACGCCCCGAAGGACGCCCTGAGCCTTGACCGCGTCAAAGAGCTGTATAAAGAACTGGAAAGCGAAGGGCTTGCCGTCCTGACCAAAGAGAACATACCTGAGGAGAGGCGAAGCCTCATACGGACCATGTCGGTGCAGTACTTTGGCCAGTTCCGTTCCCTGGAGGTAGAGTGGCCCAACGGAGCCATAAACGATGAGGCTATCGCTGCCGGCGTAGCCGCCTTCCACAAGAAGCACCAGGACCTCTACGGCTATTCCGACGAAAACTATCCCCTTGAGTTCACCTCCTGGGGTCTTTCGGCGATAGGCACAATACCCCCGGTAGTCCTTAAGAAGATAGAGAGCGGCAGCAAAGACGCCTCAGCAGCCCTCAAGGGCACACGGGATGCCTACTTTGAAGAAGGCAACGGCTACGTGAAAACCCGGATTTACGATGGGGACAAAATGCTTGCCGGCAACGTGCTGGAGGGGCCCTGCATTATTGAGGAGAGAATGACAACCCTGGTCATCCCACCAGCGCTCAAGATGCGTGTTGACGAATACGGAAACTACGTCACGGCAGAGTAAACAAGCAACAGGGAGCTAACCGGTAATGGCAACAGAGAAGTGTCAGGTTGACGAGGTCACGGTCTCGGTTGTATGGAACAAGCTGATGAACATCACCCGTGAGGTCGGGGAGAGGGTTGTCCAGTCCTCGCAGAGCTACGTTATGGCTAACGCCCGCGACCTGGGGCCGGTGCTCCTTGACGATAAGGCGCAAATTATCTGCCAGGTGGAGTTCCTGCCCTGCCACTGTCTGCTGGCAGAGATTCCCACCCAGGCGATACTGAACAAATTCGGCAAGCTGGACAAGGGTGATATGGTCGTGGGGAATGACGGCTTCATCATAAAAAGCGGCCACCTGCCGGACTGGACATTTTTATATCCCGTCTACTATGGCGACGAGGTGGTCTTCTACTATCACTTCCGGGGACACATGATGGACAGCGGCGGCGCCTACTCCGGCAGCTACTTCCCCCGAGCCTATGACT
>CAZFCV010000077.1:0-6036 GCA_964517985.1 uncultured Dehalococcoidales bacterium
GCGGGTCATACCCCGATTCAAGCCCGATGTGCAGCCGGGAAAGCCCCGCCTGGTGCAGCTCCCCGAGCTCCGCCACGCTCTTCTTGGCGGCAGTCTTGGAACGGGCATAGCTGGTTATGCGCTTAATGCCGGGCAGGGTCTCCTTCAGGAAGCGGATTACCTCCACCAGCTCCCCCGTCCTCATTATCAACGTGTTGGCATCCTGGAGGAAGGCGCTCTCACCACCGGCATAGAGCCACAGGGCAACATTGCGCATGGTAGCATTAGCCGGGCTATTCAGCACCACTGCCGCCGCTTCTTCAACCCTGCCCCCGTTGCCGGACTGCCCTGCCATCCCCGCTATCCTGTCCCGTAGCAGTCGGGCAGTGGTTATATCCTGCTTTATATCCGCCACCGGTCTCAGTTCAAACCGGCTGCCCTTGTAGATATGGCAGAAGCGGCAGCGATTCCAGGGGCAGTTTCGGGTTACCCGGATAAGCAACGAGTAGGCTTCACTCGGCGGTCTTATGGGTCCCAGTTCAAAAGAATTTCCCTTCATGCCATCCACCACGCTACTAAAGCCACCGGAAGACGTTTTCCCGGATGAAGTCAAAGTTGCGCCTGACATTCTCGGCACCGGCAAGGATGCCCATGTGCCCGGGGAGCAGGTATTCAATGGACAGCCGGGAAAGCCTCTCTACGGACTGCTTCAGTTCTTCGGCATTGCCGCCGGGCAGGTCGGCGCGCCCGGTATTCTGGTCAAAGAGGACGTCACCGCAAACCAGAAACTTCTCCTTTGGGGAGAAGAAGCAGATGCTATCCGGCGAGTGCCCCGGGGCGGGGATAAGCTCAAGCTCAATACTGCCCGTATCCAGCCGGGTATCATCCAGATAGCCATCCTCGGTGAATACGAGCGGGGGAAGACCGAAGAAGCCTGCCGTCTCAACAACTACTAAATCCCAGGATTTCTTCTGCTGGCGGTGGCACAGGATTTTCGCCCCCGATATCTCCCGGAAGGCTTCGTTCCCCCCGCAGTGGTCGCCATGGAGATGGGTATTAACGATGATACCGATATCACCGGGCAGGATGCCGTCCCCCTGTAAATCACGAATCAGTGCCGGCATAAACTGGGAGGAGCCGGGGTCAATGATAACGCCCGGGCTGCCCGTAATGACATAGGTATTGCTGTCCAGCATCCCCTTTTCGGGGTAAAAGTATAGATTATCTATCAGCTTCATGGTATTATGGCTTCAAGGTCTACTCTTATTATAGCGGAACTACCGGCTAAAGACAAAGTGCGCTGGTTACCGGGCAGCCAGGAGATTAAAAAGGAGGTTCTTCTATGGGAGTACTGGCTTTGATTGTGGGCATCTTCGGCGGGCTATGCGCCGCTATGGGGATTCTCAGTAACATAGGGATAGACCCGCTGCCCCTTGCCGGATATGATGTCGCCTTCTGGTTCAGCCTGGCGATAATCCTGTTTCTGGCTACCATTATCTGCCTTATGGCTCGGGGTCCGGCTGAGTAATCACAAAGGCTAAGGGATGAACCTTTCACTGCGAGTCCAGCCCAGCGCCGTCCGCAACGAGGTGGTGGGGCTGGTTGATGATGTATGGCACATCAGGGTAGCGGCACCCCCGGTCAAGGGCAGGGCTAACCAGGAGCTGGTAGATTTCTTAAGCCAGCTCCTGAAGGTAGCGAAGAGCCGTATAACCATCATCCAGGGGCATACCGCCCGGAATAAGGTTATCGCCATTGACGGCTTGAGCCCGGAGGAGATTAAAAGCCGTCTTATCCCTGATTAGCCCTCTTGCGCCGCCGGCGCCACAGGATAATGCCCAGTACGGTTCCCCAGATAGGGATGAAGATTAGCAGCCAGATGGCGATGGTACCTATAACCTGCCCGGCGGTAACAAGGCCACGGAGGGCTGATTTGAGCACCTCCAAGGCGTTCCAGCCGGCACGCGCCAGCGGTTTATCACTAGCCTCCGGCTGGAGGGAGACCTCTATCAAGGACGTTGATGAGGTCCGCTCCAGGTACTGCATCCGCCCCTTGAGCTGCTCAATCTCGCGCCGCACCTGGGACAGCCGCTCGTAGATTCGGAGGATGTCATCCACATCCTCCGCCTCATCCAGGAAAGCAAGGTACTGGGCTTCCGTCGCCTCGGCATTCTTGAGACGTGCCTGGAGGTCAACATACTCCTCGGTCACGTCACGGCTGGAGGTGTCCTCCGAGACCACCCTTACCGCCAGCCCCCTCAGCTCACCCAGTGCCTCCTCAAACCGGTCGTCAGGGACCCGGATAGCGATGCCCCCCCTCATGTCCTGCTCCTCCCCGTAGATGTGGGAGGAGACGACATAGCCACCAAAACCTACCGCCAGTTGGGCTATCTCATCCCGGGCACCGACTACATCCACCACCACCAGCAGCATATTGCCGGTGCGGACAACGAGCCGCTCCTCGTCCGCCGGCAGAGCCCCCGCCCCGGAATCCTTATAGGACTCGTCCCTCTCCGGCGGCATTGGCGCCGTCGGCGCCGGCATCGGTTCCACCTCTGGCCCTGGTGCCGGGCTGGCGCAAGCCGCCGGCACCAGCAGCAACAAAACCAGCCCTACTGCTATTAGCAACCTTTTCATAGGACAACCTCCCCTTTACTTCCCAACCTTCACTATACTATAACGCCGGTAAGGGTAAAAGGTTAGTCTGGCTTGGTTTTGGAGAAGGCAGGGCTGGAGACGGAAGTAATTCCCCACCAGAATATTCCGTAGAGAATCAGTGCTGCCAGCCTTTTTCTTCGGTCCCTGGAGTTCCACCAAAGCTTTTAATACATGACCGTATATCATTTGAGAAAAGGGCGATTACCGTATCGGTGCCCAGGATCAGATCATGCTCAAAGCAGATACCCACCGCGTCCGACTCCGGGTCGGTTGTGGGATAGCACAAAAGTATGAAGTAATCGTCACCTGTCATACCCCGGTCATAAACTATCTTCCTGTCTGTTACAAGAATTTGGCGGCACCAGAATACTCGGACAAAGTTCGCATAATAATCTTCATCAAAGCTGAAATCTTCCTCCAGCACCATGCCCACTTCCACCCTGTAGGCTTCAAGATTTTCCTTAATCCCAAGGACTGTTGGAAGTAACGGGATTATCTCCGGAGGGGCGGCGATGATCGCGGGCAGAGGCGGGGCTGTTACGGGTGACCCCGGGCCCGGTATGGTAGTGAAGGCACCGTGAACCCATTCCCCAGCACCGTCATAATTAATGGCTCTTACTCGCCAGTAGTAGGTGGTATCGTAATTCAGTTCACGTTCACACTTGTAGGTAGTGGTGGGCAAAGAGTTAAGACCGGTCTTGCTGACCACAATGTTGGCAAATTCGGCATCCCTGGCCAAGAGGAAGTCGTAGGCACCAGCCTCAGGATTCTCGCCCCACCGAAAACTGGGACTCAGTGATACATCGGTAAAGCGGGTATCACAGATAAACAAAACTACGTCTGGTGCTGGAGCCGGTGGCGTAACGCCCTCCGGTGGTGCCGGTTCCACAGCCGGGGTTTCTGAGGTGGCAGACGGTGCGCCACAACTCACCAGCAGGCTCGCCATAACAACGAACGCAAATAGGGTTCCCTTCATTTTCCCCTCCCAGTGCCTCAATATAGTAGACAGAGGCACCGGTTACCGCCACGTTATTAGCAGTTTCCGGTGCCTCTGTCCCATCCCACCATCTCTTAAACCGTTATTTTATGTTACTTTTACACGTTGGACTCAAGTTTAGTTTCTCTACGGGAATTTGTCAATACCCCAACAAGCGGGAAGGGTTAGTCCGGCTCACCTCTCCACCTCCACCCACAACCTCTCCCCGTCGGTGGTGAACTCAATGGTGCCCTGCTCATCGGTGCGGTAGGTATTCCCCGCCCCCAGTCTTTCTTCCAGCCTCCGCATGACCTCTTCACCGGGGTGACCGTAGGGGTTATCGGCACCTGCCGGGATAACCGCCCGCCGGGGGCTGACCGTTGCCAGAAACTCCGGGGTGGTGGAAGTATCCGAGCCGTGGTGGGCGACCTTTAGAACAGTGCTTCCAAGATTGGCGCGGTGGCAGGCAAGCTCAAGCTCTGCCTCCCGGAAGATATCGGCGGTAAAGAGGAAGCTGACCTCGCCTGCCGTCAGGCGCAGTACCACGCCGTTGTTATCCACGTCGGAATCCGTGCCGCTCAACAGGGGATAGTCCGGGTTAAGCACGTCCATTATCACCCCCTCCCCCAGGTCAATCCGCTGCCCTGCCCGGGCAACGGTACACTCAATATCCCTCTCCCGGATAAGACCGAGCCACTCATCATACAACGGGGACTGGTAGTCCAGCCCCGGATAGAGCACCCGCTCAACCCGGTAGCGCGGCACTACCTCCACCAGCCCGGTAAGGTGGTCGGAGTGGGGATGGGTCAATACCACCAGCTCTATAGTCCTGTCCCAGAAGGGCATCCTTTTACCCAGTTCCGCGCCTATCGCCTGCGGGCTAGGACCGCCATCAATCAGTACCTGCTGGCTACCCCGCTGAATCAGGATGGCATCGCCCTCGCCGACGTCAAGGAAGCTGACATGGAGCCTGTCATCAGGCATGCTGGCAGCGGTAACCGAGGTCAGGACGGCGAGGAGCAGCAGGGGCGGGATAACCCACTTCACCGCCCGGGGCGCGGCGTGGCGGAATACCGCTGCCCTTAAACGGGACGGCGGCTCAGCTGCCGTAGCGCCTGCCTGACGGCGGCTATTGAGCCACAGGGCGGAGGCAAGCAGCAGGTAGTAGCCCCAGATTATCGCCGGGTTAATTGAGTCAACCTCAAGAAAGGCAAAGGGGAGGGCAGAAAAGACGTTTACCACCAGCAAGAGATAGGAAAGGAACAGCCAGGCAAACCAGGCAATCACCTGAGCCAGGGGCAGGGCAAAGAGCCCTATCCCGGCAGCCAGAGCCCCGGTGATAATGATACCGGGCAGCGCCGGCAGGGCAAAGAGGTTAGCCAGGGGAGCCGTGAAGGAGACGATGCCAAAGTAGTGGGCAACAAGGGGCCAGACAGCCAGGATTGCCCCCAGGGTCACACTCAGGCTATCAACAACAACATTAGCCAGGGATGCGGCGGCACCATCCTCACCCAGGATAGTCGCCACCACCCTCCGGCCGGCGTCCCGGAGCGGGGGGAAGATGAAGATGAGACCCGCCATAGCCATGAAGCTCATCTGGAAGGAAACCTGCCACAGAATCTGGGGGCTGGCACCAATCATTACCGCTGCGGCAAAGGCAAGGGCAACAATAGCGCTCCGCTGCCTGCCCAGAAGCTCGGCAGCCAGGAAAAGGCTAACCATGACCGCCGCCCGGATAACCGGCGGGTGCATGCCCGTGAGCAGGGCGTAGAGCCAGATTACCGCCAGCGCCAGCCAGACGTAGATGTAGTGCCTCCGTCCAAACAGCCCGATGCCAAGACTGAGCAAGATACCAGCCAGGATACCGAGGTGAAGACCGGAGATAGCCAGCAGGTGGGCGGTACCGCTGTGAGCGAAGTCGGTCCGGAGCGAGGATGGGATCATGTCCCGGATGCCCAGGACGATACCCTGGGCAAGTGATGCCGGCGGCTCGGGCAGGACTTCCGCCAGGGTCCGGGACATGCCCTCCCTCAGCGAGTAGAGCCACGCCAGCGGGGCAAAACCCCTCCCTTCCTCCAGCACCTCAATCCCGGGGTAGAGCATGGTGGAATAGATACCCTGGTGGGCGAGGTAAGCCCGGTAGTCAAAGTCCTCAAACCGGGGCGGTGCCTCCAGCCGGCCGGTTACCAGCAGAAGGTCGCCATAGTCAGCATCACTGTAGCGGGGCACAAACAGGAGCGCCCTTCCCTCCACCTCCCGCCACTCCCCGTCCGACTTTATTTCGGTGGCTGCCAGACAAAGGTGAACAACCCTGTCCCCGACCTCAGGGCTATCGTCCACCACCCCCTTTATCTCCACGGTTTCACGGTCATTGTAGAACGGGAGGGATTGCTCCCCGGCGGGGGGCAGGCTTGACTGGAAGT
>CAZFCV010000078.1:0-5964 GCA_964517985.1 uncultured Dehalococcoidales bacterium
CAGGATAGGAGATGCCTTCGGCAGAAAAAAATTCTATATGCTGGGTTTTGCCCTATCTACCCTGGCTCTAATATTGTGCGCCTTATCACAGAGCATAGTGCAACTGATAATATTCCGGGTGGTTCAAGGAGTGGGGGCGGCTCTAATGCTTCCCCTTAGTTTTGCCATCATTACAGCAGCTTTTCCAGACAAGGAGCGTGGCAAAGCCCTCGGAATACTCGGGGCTGTGCTTTCGGCAGGACTGCTGAGCGGGCCAGTCCTGGGGGGTTTACTTCTGGATACTTTGGGTTGGAGGTCTATCTTTTACGCCCGCGTGCCGATTAGTATCATCGGTTTAGTCATGGCTTGGCTATTCCTGAAAGAACAGAGAGGGTCTGCTCCCAATTTGGGGTTTGACTTGCGTGGTTCCGCCGTTCTCTTCGTTGGGCTTGCCTCCCTGCTCCTCTTCTTCAACCTCGGTGGCAGAATGGGCTTTACATCAACATACATTCTCGCCCTGGGTGTCAGCGCTTTACTACTGATGGTCCTTTTTGTCTTCTTAGAAAGAAGAACCGAGCAGCCTGTTGTTGAGCTGAATCTTTTCAAAAACCGCCTATTCACCATCGGCAACTCTAGTCGATTCGTCTTGGCCATAGCCACATCCTCTCAGGTACTTCTTATGCCTTTTTATTTAATGAACGGTGTTGGCTATTCTGCCTCAGAAGCGGGATGGCTTCTCGCTACTTCCGCCCTAGCTGCCGTTGTTGTAGGTCCGTTGAGTGGCTGGCTATCGGATAAGGTCGGTTCGAGGCTATTATGCACGGTTGGCAGTGCCCTGGTTTGTTTGGCCCTTTTTCTGTTCAGCACACTTAATATGGAATCGAGCACTGCTGATATATTGCTCAGGCTTGTTATTCTTGGCATTGGGCTGGGAATGTTTTTATCTCCCAACTCCAGTTCCGTGATGGGTTCAGTACCCAAAGACAGGCTGAGCACTGCGTCGGCAATGATGAACGTTTCCCGGCAAGTCGGAATGCTCGCCGGTTTTGCCATTGCCGGGATGTTTTTTACTACTCGAATGTCCTTCTACAGCGCCCAACTCGCCCATGATATCACAGACCCGTTAATGCTGAATAGATTATCTATTGTCGCCGGTTACCGGGACACCCTTTTCATCACCGCCATTATTTGTATTATTGCCATACTCACCTCTTTCTTCTCTGGAAAAGCGAAACGAGTCAGTAGAGTTGCCAATATAACAAGCTATACCTAATCAGGGGAGATAGTCATAGCTAATGAAGTTTAAAGGTGAGCACCTCAAAGACCGGAAGCGGGTTTGCCGGCTAGGGTATTATTAAGCCCCGGCGGATGGCGTAGCGCACCAGCTGGGTGCTGTCATGGACGTCAAGCTTCTTCATCAGATTCAGGCGGTGGGTCTGTACGGTGTGAACGCTAATATTCAGCAGGCTGGCGATTGTCTTGTTTGTTTTCCCTTCGGCAATTAAGTTGATAAGCTCAAGCTCTCTCTCAGTAAGTTCCTTGTGGCTTTCCTCTTCCCGTTCTTTAGCCTGCCCCAGGTATTCGTCCAGTACCTGCTTCGTCACCGAGGGGCAGAGGAAGGCATCGCCCTGAAAGACAGCCTGGATTGCCGAGACAAGCTCCTGAGTGGGGGCTTTCTTCAGGATGTATCCTGAGGCTCCGGCACGCAGGATTTCGTGAATGTGCTGCCCCGTTTCGTACATGGTCAGGATGAGGATTTTTACGGAAGGATTTTTTTTCTTTATCTGGCGTGTTGCCTGCAAGCCGTTCAGTTCCGGCATGGCGAAGTCCATCAGGACAACATCCGGGTTAAGCTCCCTGGTCTTTTGCAGTGCCTCTATGCCATCCCCGGCTTCCCCCACCACCTCTATGTTTTCAATAGAGTTCAAGTGGCTATGGAGGCTCTCGCGGAACAGGGTGTGGTCATCAACAATAAGCAGGCGAATCTTAGCCATCAGTATACCCCCCAATCATAGGAGCTTATTGGTATCTCAACCCTTACCCGTGTCCCCCGTTGTAGAGCCGAGTCTATCTCCAGGGTGCCCCCGCAGATTTCCGCCCTTTCCTGTATTCCAAGGAGACCCAGATTTCTGGTGTAGCCCGATGTGCCGCTGAGAACAGCGCCGGCATCAAATCCCCGGCCGTTATCTTCTGCCCGGAGTACCACCTGTGCCTTGTTGAACTCCAGCTTAATCGTAGCTGAGGTAGCCTGGGCATGCTTGATTGTGTTGGACAGGGCTTCTTGAGTTATCCGGAAAAGCTCGGTCTCAATAACTGGAGCCGGTCTCCTCTGGCTCAGCCCCTTCACCTCCAGTGTTATCGGCAGACCGGTCTCCCGCGATAGATTCTGGGTTAGCCAGTCCAGCGCTTGTGGTAGACCCAGCTCGTCCAGCGCCGGTGGCCGCAGGCTAAGGGATAGACGGTGCAGGTCATCAAACACGTGGTTAATATGGGACCGGATTGTCTGGAGTCTCTCTCGCACATTTGCCATCTCGGGGGGAAAGGTACTCTCTACATCCTCCAGTTTGAGCCGGGCGGAGAGAAGAATCTGGTTCACCTCGTCGTGTAGCTCCCGGGCGATTTTAGTGCGTTCCTCTTCGCTGGTGGCGAGGAGTTTGCCCAGAAGCTGCCGGTAGGAACGTTTATTATGTCTTAATTCTAAATGTGCCCGCACATCATCAATTATCAGGGCAATCCAGCTGCTCAGTGCCACCAGTTGCTGGAGCTCAGCCTCGCTGAAAGCCCGGTGCTGCGGCTGGTAGTGCTCCAGCAGGATAACACCGAGGATTCTCCCCTGGAGCTTGAGGGGAGCAGCTATCATGCTGAGGGTTGGTGGCAGTCCCTGCCTCATCTTCCGGTAGTAATCCAGGCTGGTCGGTCTCAGGCTGGCTAACTGTTCCCTTACTGCCTTGGCTGAGGGAAAGAGCAGGGGCTTGCGCTGGACATAGCACTGCCCCGGTGCCCCTTCTCTGGGGAGGAGGTTACATCGGGTATTGTTCTCGGCGTAACCGCATGAGGCTTCCTCGGTGAGATGGCGGCGGCCTTTGTTGTAGAGGTATATGGTACCGGCATCCGCCGGGGGCAGGCTTTTGACCGGTTGCCTGATTAGCTGGATTAGCAGCTCCTCGAAATCCGGGTTGGTACTGAGTGTTCTGCTCAGTGCCAGAAATAACTTCTCGTTTGGTAACCTCACGGGCTGTCCTCCCCTGTCCCGGTAGACCCGACGGCTGTATTATGTTATTATGGTGTGGGTCTCCCCCCTGGTTTGAGTATAGCAAGGTCGCCGTTATCTTTCAATTCCAAGTAAGGCAAAGACACTACTTTAGAGCACCCCGACTAAGGTCTCGGCATATCCCAAAATCAGGTCATTGAGTGATTGTGGGGCGGGGGCGGATTCTGTTATTTTAAAGGGGGCCCGGCGATCCGGTATCCTGGCAAGCGGAAGAAGACGGACGGCACGGCTTTTGAGCGTCCTGGTTATTAGATTAAAAATGAAGTGGGGGTGAATTTATGTCTAGCCTGGTTTCTCCGCATGGAGACAGGTTGCTACCATTACTGGTTGCTGCCGATGAGAGAGAAGAGATGCTTGCTGAGGCTGAGTCGCTGCCCGCAGTCAAATTGAACTCCCGGGAGGTGTCCGACCTGATTATGCTCGCCATGGGGGCTTTCAGTCCCCTTGCCGGTTTCATGGGTAGGGAGGACTACCAGAGGGTTGTTGCCGGGATGCGTCTTGCCGATGGGTGCCTCTGGCCCATCCCCATTACTCTTTCCGTCTCCAGGGAGGAAGCAAGCCGGATTGGGGAGGGTGAGAAGATTGCTTTGCTCAACTCGGAGAGTGGCGAAATTCTGGGCAGCATGCTGGTTAGCGAGAAGTACACCTATGATAAGAGGGCAGAAGCCCTTAACGTCTTCGGGACGGATGACACCGAGCACCCCGGTGTGAGGAGCCTGTATGGGCAGGGGGAGGTCTATCTCGGTGGGGTGGTAAAAGTCTTCAGCGAGGGGGACTACCCGGAGAGATTCGCCGAGTTTGCCCGGCCGGCGGAGACAAGAGCCATATTTGCCGACCGGGGCTGGACAACCATAGCCGCCTTCCAGACCCGCAACCCGCTGCACCGCTCTCACGAGTACCTGACCAAGATTGCCCTGGAGGTCTGTGATGGGCTTCTCATCCACCCCATTGTCGGCAAGCTGAAAGAGGGGGACATCCCGGCGGATGTCCGGGCGGAGTGCTACCGGGCACTCCTGGATAACTATTATCCCGGGGACAGGGTTGTCCTGAAGGTCTATCCCATGGAGATGCGCTATGCCGGTCCCAGGGAGGCGCTCCTGCATGCTATCATTCGCCAGAACTTCGGCTGCAGCCATCTCATCGTGGGGCGAGACCATGCCGGCGTCGGTAGCTACTACGGTCCTTTTGATGCGCAGCGGATTTTTGATGAGCTGGAGCCCGGGGATTTGGGCATACAGCCGCTGAAGCTGGACTCAACCTTCTGGTGCCATACGTGCGGCGCCATGGCTTCCCCGAAGACATGTCCCCATAGTGATGACGCCCATCTGGCAATCAGCGGGACAAAGCTTCGCCAGATGCTCAGCCAGGGGGAGAGACCCCCGGAGCAGTTCACCAGGAAAGAAGTGGCTGATATTCTGGTTAAATACTATCGGGACGGGGGCATAGGATGAAAAACGTTATTCTGCTAACACTGGATGCAACGAGGAAGGACGTCTTCGGTGTTTATGGCAATAAAAAGGGGTTAGCTCCCTTTATTGATTCCATCCGGGACAGGTGCCTCATATTCAGCAAGGGACAGACGGTGGGACCCTACACTCAGGCGTCATTTCCGGGGATACTTACCTCTTCCTACTACCTGGAGTACGGGAAGGCAAAGGGGCTTGCCCCGGAGAGGACATTGATTTCCGAGCCGCTAAAAGAAGCCGGGATTGTCACCGCCGCCTTCCACTCCAACCCCTATCTCTGCGACTTTCTCGGCTGGAACCGGGGCTGGGACGTCTTCTATGACTCCATGGAGGACGAGGTTGAGCCGAGAATACCCTATGTCAGGGGTAATGTTGTCAACGCCAAGGCGGCAAGCTGGCTATCGCGGCATGCCACCGAAGGGGGTAAGCCCTTCTTCCTGTGGCTTCACTATATGGATATCCACGAGCCCTACATGCCGGAGAAGAAGTACGTTGATATGGTAGACCCCTCCCTTACCATCAGCCAGGATGAGATGTACCGCCTCTTTGAAGATACCCTGCTGAAGAGAGACGTTTCCGACCCGGAGAAAGTGGCGCTTCTAAAGAGGCTCTATGATATACATGTGCGGGAGATAGATACCTATACCGGGGAGTTCTTTGCCACCCTGGAGAAGCTCGGTATGCTGGAGGATTCGGTGGTTATTATAACCAGTGACCACGGTGACGAGTTCAACGAGCACGGCGGTCTCTCCCATGACGATAAGATGTATTCCGAACTCATAGATATGCCCCTGATTATCTATGGCGCCGGCCAGAGCGGGGCCTGTGACACCGTGGTCAGCAGCGTTGACATAGCCCCGACGATATTGCACCTCTTCGGGCTGGAACCGGCCAAGAACTTCGCCGGTCATTCCCTCCTCCCCCTGGAAGACTATCCGGGGAAAGGCGTCTTTGGTGAAGCCATTGACCAGCATAGCCAGCGGGGCGGGGATATAGAGAAGGACGTCTATTTCTACCGCGAAAACGACCTCAAGGTGATATACCGGGCAAACCTGGATAGCTGGGAGATGTACAACCTCAGGGCAGACCCCGAGGAGCAGGTCAACATCATTGATACCTCACCAGCGGTTGAGGAGCTGAAAAGCAAGCTGCTACCCAGAGTGCGGAGATGGCAGGGGAAGTAGCCGGTAAATAGAAGGAACAGACTCCGAAGCCTCCATTAACCTATGTCTTCTCGCCGCCCCATTT
>CAZFCV010000079.1:0-5767 GCA_964517985.1 uncultured Dehalococcoidales bacterium
GCTCCAGGATAGCCCTGATGGCTATCTCCAGGTTTTTGGGCTCCACACCGGCATAGATGGTGAGCGAGCCGGCGTCAAGGAGGTGCTCCACGTAGCTGTGGATGTTGTATGCCAGCCCCAGCCGGTCGCGTATCTCGGCAAACAGGCGGCTGCTCATCCCCTCGCCGAGGATGACATTGAGCAGGTCAATGGTGAAGCGCCGGGGGTGGAGCAGGGATAAGCCGGGTAGCGCCAGGCAGAAGTGCGCCTGCTCGGTGTCCCGTGTCTCAATATGCAGCCGCCGGCCGGGTTGCTCGCGGTAGGCGGAGTATCCCGGGTGCGGTTCCTTCCCCCCCCAGCCACCCAGCACCTGGCTGATGGCGGCAACCGCTTCCTTGTGCGGTATATTGCCGGCAACGGCGAGCACCGTGTTATCCGGCTGGTAGTAGTTTGCCCGATGGCTGAGCAGCGCGTTCCGGGTGATGGCGGTTACCGATGCCTCGCTGCCGGCGATATCCCTGCCCAGGGGGTGGTTATGCCACAGCAGCTCGTCAATAAGCATATCAACCCACTGTGCCGGGGAGTCTTTGCACATGCTTATCTCTTCCAGGATAACCAGGCGCTCCTTTTCTATGTCGGCAGGGTCAAACCGGGAGTGGCGGAGCATGTCTGCCAGCACATCCAGGGCAAGCCGGAAGTGGGGCTTGGCTACCTTGCACCAGTAGGTGGTCAGCTCCTTGTCGGTGCCGCCATTGAAGATGCCCCCCACCCCCTCGATTGCCTCCGAGAGCTCCCTTGAGGTGGGGCGTTTCTCGGTGCCCTTGAAGCACAGGTGCTCGATGAAATGGGAGATGCCCGCCTCCGGCTCGGGCTCATATCGGGAACCGACCCCGATAAAGAAGGTGATGGATACCGAGTGGACGTGAGGCATGGTGGTGGTGAGGATGCGCAGTCCGTTGTCCAGGGTAGTCTTCTGATGCAATACTTCCCCTTTTATAGTTATTCTAGCGATATTGCCCCCCCGGTGTCAATCCGGGGGTGGAGCCGGTAAATTGACTTCGGTACGGGGGCACTGGTAACATGGGGTGGAGGGAAAAACCATGGAAACAGTGCCCAGGCTTTCGCTATTTCCCTTGACCGCCGAGGTGAGCCGGGAAGGTCATCTGGTGATTGGCGGCTATGACACCGTCCAGCTCGCCGCCGAGTTTGGCACGCCGCTCTATCTCTTTGATGAGGCTACCCTGCGCTGCCGGTGTGCCCAGTTCCGGGAGGCGTTTTGCCAGCGCTACGGGGATAGCGAGGTTATCTATGCCGGCAAGGCATTCCTGAACCGGGCTCTGGCAGCTATCCTCATGGAGGAAGGGCTGGGTCTGGACGCGGTCTCTGCCGGGGAGCTGGGCATTGCCCGGTCGGTCGGCTTTCCCCTGGACCGGGTCTATCTCCACGGCAGTAATAAGTCAGCCGAGGAGCTGAGGCTTGCCCTCAGGTGGCGGGTGGGGCGGATAGTGGTGGACAACCTCCATGAGCTGGCTATGCTGGGGGAGATAGCTGTGGAGGAGGAGCATACCCCGGATATACTGCTGCGGCTATCCCCGGCGGTTGACCTGCATACCCATCAGTATATTGCCACCGGGGTTCTGGATACCAAATTCGGCTTCCCGCTTTCCGAGGTTGAGGAGGCGGTATCCCGGGCGATGTCGGCAGCGGGCGTGAACCTCGTCGGTCTGCACTTTCACATCGGCTCTCTCATCTCGGACGTAGAGCCGTTCCGGCAGGCTATCTCTGTGGCGCTTAATCTTGCCGCCGGGATGAAGGGGAAGTACGGTTTTGAGCTCCGGGAGCTTGATGTTGGCGGCGGTTTTGCCATCCAGTATACGCTGGACTCTCCCGCTCCGCCCATTGCCGATTATGCCGAGGCGCTGACGTCCCGGGTTATCAGCCAGTGCCGGGAACTGGGGCTGGCGCTACCACACCTCGTTGTTGAGCCGGGCCGGGCGGTGGTGGGTCCGGCGGGGGTGGCGCTATACACCGCCGGTGCCGTCAAGGACATTCCCGGGCTAAGGCGCTATGTCTCGGTTGATGGCGGCATGGCGGACAATATCCGCCCCGCCCTTTATGGCTCCCGATACGAGGCGGTGGTTGCCGGTAAGATGCTTGAGGATGAGGCGGACAGGGTCACCATTGCCGGCCGCTTTTGCGAGTCCGGTGACGTCTTAATCAGGGATATCGGGCTACCCCCGGTTTCCCCGGGTGATATTATCGCCGTACCTGCCTGTGGTGCCTATTGCCTGCCCATGTCCAGTAACTACAATGCCTCATTCAAGCCGGCTATTGTTCTTGTTAGTGATGGTAAGGCACGCCTTATCCGGCGCCGGGAGACGCTGGAAGACCTGACCCGGTGTGATTTGGTATAGAGGAGAGGTGGGGATGTGGCAGATAATCGGGCAAGATAGGGCGGTATCTCTGCTCCAGCGTAGCCTGGAGAGGGAGGCTTTAGCCCATGCCTACCTTCTGGTCGGCCCGCCCCATGTGGGCAAGATGACCCTGGCTCTGGAGCTGGCTCAGGCGGTCAATTGCGGGGTGGCGGAGCCGCCCTGCGGGGAGTGCGCTTCCTGCCAGAGGATAGCCCTGGGGAAGCATGCCGATGTGCAGATTATCGGGCTGGCGGGTAACGGGGATTCGCCTGAGGCAGGGTCGCGGACAGAAATCGGCATTGCCCGGATCAGGGATGTGATGCACTCCGCCAACCTGCCCCCCTTTGAGGGCCGGTCACGGGTGTTTATCGTTGATGGAGCCGAGCAGATGTCAACGGAGGCGGCTAACTGCCTGCTCAAGACCCTGGAGGAGCCGGCGGATGGCGTTATCTTTGTCCTGCTCACCACCAATGACCGACTCCTGCCCGCCACGGTGGTCTCCCGCTGCCAGCGGTTGGAGCTGCCTCCCCTGGCTGGCACCGGGGTGGAGGCTGCCCTGAGCCATCGCTGGGGTGTGGCTGCGGAGAGGGCGAGGCTTTTAGCCCGGCTCTGCCATGGCTGCCTGGGCTGGGCGGTATCCGCCGCTGTTGACGATGATTTGCTGCGGCGGCGCAAAGAGAGGCTCGACCGGCTTCTTGCCGCCCTTACCGCTGACTATGAGGGGCGCTTTGCCTATGTTGCCGAGCTGGTGACCCAGTTTAGCCGGGACAGGGAGCCGGTCTGGGAGGTGCTGAGCCTGTGGCTTGACTGGTGGCATGACCTTCTTCTGGTCAAGACGGGCGGTAGCGATATGGTTGCCAATGTTGACATGATGGACGAGCTGGGCGATTGGGCGGAGGCTTATAGCATGCTTCAAATTAAGGACTTTATACGGAGCATCAGGGCGGCTGAGGAACAGCTGAAACTGAATGCCAGCCCGCGGCTGGTGCTGGAGGTGCTGATGCTTGGTATTCCGCGGAGAGGGGAGAAAGTCAGCCATGGCTGATGTTGTTGGCGTAAGGTTCAGGAGAGCGGGCAAGGTGTATTACTTTGACCCGGCTGGTATTGACCTGGAAGTGGGTGACCAGGTTGTGGTGGAGACGGCTAAGGGGCAATCCCTGGGGCAGGTGGTCATTTCTCCCCAGCAGGTAGTGGCTAGTGAGCTCGGTGAGCCGCTGAAGCCGGTGGTGCGCAAGGCGGAGGCTGAGGATATCGAGCGTAGCCGGGAATTTGCCGAGAAGGAAAAGGAATCCCTGGCGGTGTGTGCCGAGCTGGTTGCCAAGCTGAACCTGCCGATGAAGCTGCTGTCTGCGGAATATAACTTTGATGGCAGCCGCCTTACCTTTTTCTTCGGCGCTGAGGAGAGGGTTGATTTCCGGCAACTGGTTCGGGAGTTGACCAGCCGTCTCAAGACGCGGGTGGAGTTACGGCAGGTTGGACCCAGGGATGAGACCAAGATGATTGGCGGCTTTGGCCGCTGTGGTTTTCCCCTGTGTTGCGCCAGTTTCTTGAGTGAACTCACCCCGGTTTCCATTAAAATGGCTAAGGAGCAGGGTCTGCCGCTTAATCCGGCAAAGATATCGGGTTGCTGCGGCCGGCTGCTGTGCTGCCTGGGCTACGAGAGCGAGTTCTACCATGAAATGAGGGGGAAGTTGCCCCGGGAGGGGCAGCGGGTGTCAACACCCGTAGGTCCGGCGAGCGTGGTCGGGGTTAACCTGCTCAAGGAGACGGTAATGGTGGAGCTGGAGAGCAAGGCTACCGTAGAGCTACCGGTCAGTGAGCTTACCATCGTTGAGCCGCCGCCGCCGAGGCGGGCAAGGAAGCGATAGGGGCTAGTTCTTTTCCTGGGGGAGGTATTTCTGCCACTGGCTGCCGATTTGCCGGTAGCGGTAGGGGGTAAGGAAGGCAAAATTGCCCCGCGGGGGTGCCGGCTGGTGGATTAGTTTCATCCCGGCCTCCGCCGGGGTTCTGCCCGCCTTACGGTGGTTGCAGGTAATACAGGCGCTGGCTACATTCTGCCAGACGTGTTCACCACCCCGGTAGCGGGGGGTAATGTGGTCCAGGGTGAGCTGTCTGGTTTCCTTACCGCAGTACTGGCAGGTGTATCGGTCACGGTAGAATATCTCGGTGCGGGTTAGCTTCGGTTTGGGGCGGGGGCGCTTTATAAGGCAGGCGAGCCGGATTACCGAGGGCACCGGGAAGGTGTCGCTGGCTGATTGGATGAACCCCGAGCCATCCTCCAGCATCTCTGCCTTGCCGTGGTAAAGCAGGACTATGGCTCTTCGCACCCGGCAGACATTAAGTGGTTCGTAGTTCTGGTTCAGAACCAGCACGGGCAGGTTTATCATATCTCGGCTTCCCTGGCTACAAAGCCGTACCCATTTTACTTAAAAAACCGCTGGTGGTGCAAGCCGCCGCCTGAGCTTACCTGCCCGGTGCTATTTCCGTCCCCGGCGATAGGTCGTGGTTGCTTTTGGCGTAAAGCGCTGGTCACTTCGGTAGTCAGGGACGGTGATGTTCCAGCAGGTACTGAGCTTGGAGTCAACCAGCCGGGAGCCCACCGGGCTCTCCATCTCTTCTATGGCACAGCGGGTGGTAATCACGGTTGCCAGCCGGGCGTTATAGCGGTAGTTGATGACCTGGTAGAGCTTCTCCTGAGCCCACTGGGTGGAGGATTGCTCGCCAAAGTCGTCCAGGACGAGCAGTGGCGCCTTCTTGACGCTCTCAAAAAGCTGGTCATAGGACACCTTGCTCTCCGGGCTGAAGGTGGAGCGCAGGTGGTCAAGGAACTCGGGTACCACCACGAACTTGGCTGGCTTGCCTGCCTGGTAGCGGTAGTTGACGATGGCGGCGGCGAGGTGGGTCTTGCCGCAGCCGGTAGCGCCCATGAACACCAGCCAGCCCTCGGGTGATTTGGCGAAGTCAAGGGCGATACGGTATGCCTCCTTCAGGTTTTCCCGCTGCTCTGGTGGCAGGTTAGCCCGCTTCCAGTCAAAGTGGGCGAAGGTCATGCTTTTCTGCAGCTCAAACTCGGCACCCCAGCTGTATTCCAGCGAGGCTTCCTTCTCGGCAAGCACGTAGGTGTGGCACAGCTCCGGAGCCATCAGGCGGGTACGCAGGCGGTCTTCAAGCTGCTCAACAGGGGTGATGACAGCAATCACCGTGGGCAGCTGGCAGTTAAGGCGGTGGGTGAGCAGCTGGTCCAGCTTCTCCTTAGCCCAGGGGGTGCCCATTTGCGCCCCCAGGTCATCAAGGACAAGCAGCAGGGCATTTCGCACCTGCTCCGCGGACTCGTCATATGACGTCTCGCTGCCCGTGCTGAAGACGGAGCGCAG
>CAZFCV010000080.1:0-5718 GCA_964517985.1 uncultured Dehalococcoidales bacterium
TGGTTGGTGGTGAGGGGACGCGGCTGCGTCCGCTGACCTACAGTGTGCCCAAGCCGATGGTGCCCGTGCTGAACCGTCCTTTCCTGGAGCATACGGTTGCTTATCTTAAGAAACATCGGGTCAGGGATATTGTCCTTGCCGTAAACTATCTCCCCGGGGTCATCCGGGGGTATTTTGGTGATGGCAGTCACCTTGAGGTGGGGCTGAGCTATACCGTGGAGGATAGCCCGCTGGGCACTGCCGGGGCGGTAAAGAATGCCGAGCGCCATCTGGATGGTACCTTCGCTGTCCTTAACGGGGACATCTTCACTGACATTGACCTGTCCGATATGCTTGCCTTCCACCGGCGTAACCGGGCGGAGGTGACTATTGCCCTGACCCGGGTGGAAGACCCCAGTGCCTTTGGCGTGGTGGAAACCGATAGCCAGGGAAGGGTGCGGCGTTTTGTTGAAAAGCCCGGCACGGACCGGGTGACCAGCCACTGGATAAACGCCGGCATCTATATCCTGGAGCCGGGGGTACTGCAGCACGTGCCGGTAGAAAGCTTCTATATGTTTGAGAACGGGCTGTTCCCCTTGCTCCTGGAGCAGGGCAAGCCGGTCTATGGCTACCCCTTTAGCGGCTACTGGCTTGATATGGGGACGGTGGGGAAATACCTGCGGCTGAACTGCGACCTGCTGCTGGAAATAGGGTGTGCCCTTGTCGGCGGCTTGAGCCGGGGTGGAGTATGCTGTGCCGAAGGGGTTGCCATACACCCCTCGGCGGAGGTAGCGGGACCGGTTGTAATTGGCAGCGGCAGCAGCATCGGGCCCGGGGTGCGTATCACCGGACCGGTGGTTATTGGCGCCGACTGCCATATAGGAGAGGCGGCAATAATAGACAGGGCGGTCCTGTGGCGGGGGGTTAGTGTCGATAGTCATGCCACCCTCAGGGGGTGTGTCGTCGGCGATAATGCCCGGGTAGATGACCGGAACCAGGTAAGGGGGGGATTCTACCTGGAGCTGTCAGAGGACTAGGCGATGAAGGTTGTTAGGGTCTTAGCCCTTATTATTTTGAGCTTTCTTCTTTTCCTGTCTCTATTCGCTTTTGGCTGGGCATTTATGCTCAACAGCGCCCTCCTTAACCCCGATTTTGCCGTCCGGGAGGTGGAAAAACTTGATATCACGGCGCTGGTTGAGGAGCAGCTTGTCGAGCAGGCTATGCAGTTCGGGCTGCCCGAGTCCTACGCGCCCTATGTCGCCGATATCATGGTTAACACCGTGGCTGACCTGGAGCCCTGGATGAAGGAGCAGGTAGCCACCGTTATCCATACCGGCTATGATTACCTTCTGGGGGAAAGCCGGTCATGGAGCCTGGCAATCTCCCTGGAGCCGGTGCGGGAAAGCCTGAAGGAGAACCTGAGGGAGGTTTTCCTCATCTCGCCGCCCCCGGAGCTTCAGGGGCTACCGCCGGATGCCATGGAGATGCTTCTCGGTGCCTTCTCCCGGCAGGTTGATGAGCAGATACCGCCGGTTATTGAGTTTGACCAGACGATGCTTGACCAGCTGGAGGTATCCCAGCTTGAGCAGGTGAAGCAGTATATCGGCTATTTCCAGCTTGGCTACAACCTTGTGATTGGTTTCATCCTGCTGCTGATTCTGGGTATTGTTCTGCTCTATCGCGAGGTAAGGGGTGCCAGCCGCAGCCTGGGTATCACCTTCCTCACCGGCGGGGTTATTACCTATCTGGGCAGCTTTGCCCTCGGGCATGTTCTCTCCCTGGAATTGGCGAAGCAGTCCCTCCCCGCCTCCCTCCAGGTGTGGCTGCCGCAGGTGCTGGCGGACGGCATGTCGCTGCTGGATATATACGGCATCGTTGTCGGCGCTATCGGCGTAGCCCTGCTTGTTGTCTCCGTTTTCTACAAGCCCCGCCTTCCGGAGTAGTTTTGACCGTGGTGGGGTGAGATGCTAGAATTGGGAAAAGACGGCTTATCCGGCTGGGGAGGGATTGGATGTCAGGTCATTCCAAGTGGTCCCAGATAAAGCGGCAGAAGGGGGTAGCTGATACCCGGCGGGGGCAGCTCTTCACCAAGCTCACCCGCGAGATTATAGTTGCCGTGCGGGAGGGGGGCGGCAACCCGGAGGCGAACTTCCGGCTGCGCCTGGCGATACAGAAAGCCCGTGACAGCAACATGCCGCTGGAGAACATAGAGCGAGCCGTCAAGAAGGGCAGCGGGGAGAGCGGGGGCGTCCAGCTGGTGGAGATGGTGCTTGAGGGCTATGGGCCCGGCGGGACGGCGATTCTGGCGCAGGCGTTGAGCGATAACCGCAACCGCACCTTGCAGGAGGTGAGGTATATATTCTCCCGGCACGGGGGTAACCTGGGGGAGAATGGCTGCGTTGCCTGGCTTTTTGACTCGCTGGGGGTGATTACGGTTGAGACCGGCGACATAGACACCGAGGAGCTAGCCCTCCAGGTGATAGATGCCGGGGCTGAGGACGTTAGGATAGAGAAGACCTACGTGGAAATCTATACCAAGCCTGAAGAGCTGGAGAAGGTCAGGGGGGCGCTGGGGCGGGACAATATCCCGGTAGCCTCCGCCGAGGTGTCCATGGTGCCCAAGACCATGGTTGAGCTTGAGGATAAGGCAGCCCTGCAGACACTGAAGCTGCTGGATAAGCTGGAGGAACTGGATGAAGTCCAGCGCATCTCCTCTAATGCCGACTTTTCCGACTCTATTCTGGAGAGGTATCAGGCGCAGCCCTGATTTGTCAGCCGGCAAGCACCGGTGTGTTATGAGAATCTTGGGTATAGACCCGGGAACAGTAAATATGGGCTACGGGATTGTGGACACCAGCGGGGGCAGGGTAGCCCTGGTTGGTTGTGGCGCCCTGGCTAGCCAGGCACGCTCCCCGATCGGGGAGCGTTTGCGCTATCTCTATAGTGCCCTCATGGAGATTATCCGCCGCTACCAGTCGGATGCGGTTGCCGTGGAGCAGCCCTTTGTGGCGCGGAATGTGAAATCGGCGCTGGCGGTGGGCCGGGCTCAGGCGGTAGCCATGCTGGCGGCGGCTAATCAGGACATTCCGGTATACGAATATACCCCGGCTCAGGTAAAGCAGCGGGTCGCTGACTGGGGAGCCAGCAGCAAGGAGCAGGTTCAGAAGATGGTCAGCCTTCAGCTTGGGCTGGCAGAGGTGCCCCAGCCAAGTGATGCTGCTGATGCCCTGGCGGTCGCCCTCTGCCACCTGTCGGAGACACACCTGGATAGCCTGCTGGCGGGGCGGCAAAGGGAGGGTTAATGATAGCCAGTCTTGGTGGCAGATTGGAGTCGCTGGGCAGCGATTGGGCAATCATCAACGTCAGCGGGGTCGGTTTTCGGGTCTACATGCCCACCTCCACCCTGAGCGCGCTGGGCAGGGTTGGTGAGGAGGTAAAGCTGCACACCCACCTTTATCTCCGCGAGGATGGCGCCACCCTTTACGGCTTCGCCGCGCCGGAGGAGCTTGGTCTCTTTCAGACCCTTATTGGCGTCTCCGGCTTGGGTCCCAGGCTGGCATTGGCGCTCCTCTCGGCGATGAATGTTGAGCAGCTGAACATGGCAATCGCCACCGGCAGCACTGACCTCCTGACGGTGGTGCCGGGAATAGGCAAAAAGATGGCAAGCCGCCTCATACTGGAGCTCAAAGAAAAGATAGGCGCTGCCTTTATATCCGCCCCCGCCGCCCAGCTTGCCCAGGAAAACAGCGATGTCCTGGCGGCGCTCACTGCCCTTGGCTACTCCGTCACCGAAGCCTCCCGAGCCGTCGCCACCCTCCCGCCCGGCCAGAGTCTTAGCCTTGAGGAAAAGCTCAGGCTGGCGCTACAGTATTTCGGGGGAAGTAGCTTCCCGCCCCAAAAATGATTGAGGAGAAACAGCCCATGGTCTATCTGATGAACATCCACCGGCTCAGGCAGGACAAACTGTTTGAATCCAGGGCGATTTTCCAGGCGGCGATCCGCGTCGCTGTAAGCCACGGTGCCAGGGTGATTGGGCCGTGGAGCAACTGGATTGGCGGGGATACTTCCGAAATTATCTACCTCTTTGAGTTCGAGAACTTCGCCGACTACGAAGCAAAAGACGTCAAGATACATCAGGACCCGGCCTGGAGGGAAGCGATAACCAAGGTAAACGAGTGTTCGCTCACCCGCCAGACCAGGCTGCTGCGGCCGTTTGATGTCTAGCCGGAGCCGGTAGCGGGCCTGGGGGTGTTTGAGAGGGGAGTGAGTTAGGGGGCTTCTGATGAAGGCAAGTGAAGGACGCATAGGACGGGTATTTGTGATGCGGCTTGAAGATGGTGATGTGGTGCCCGGATGCATTGAGCGTTTTGCCGAGGAGAAGGGAGTATCCACCGGGCACGTTGTCCTGGTGGGGGGGATTGGTGGTGGCGAGGTTGTCGTTGGGCCCCGGAAATCTGAAGAGATGCCCCCTGACCCTGTGCTCCTCCCCGTTGATGGCGCCCATGAGGTGGTGGGGTCGGGTATAATTGCTCCCGGTGAAGACGGGAGACCGGTTCTGCACATCCACGCTGCCCTCGGGCGGTCGGGGCAGACCATGACCGGCTGCCTGCGCCCCGGTGTCACCACCTGGCTTGTTGGTGAGGCTATATTGTATGAAATCACCGGCACCGGAGTCGCCCGCCTCCCCGATAAGATGAGCGGGTTTGATTTGCTGGAGATGTGAGGCATGGGCGAAGATGAGTATGGAAATAAATAATTTTTCAGAACTAGAAAAATCTTTGCTTAACATGCGAACTGAATTTAACAGTTCTATTAAACCCGTAAAATGCACCATAGAGAAACCGATTAATCTCTTTTTTAATTGGATGAGATTGATTAAGACTATAGCAGTTGATACAGATGATGAAAGTTTTATACTGGAAGTCCTTGCGGCTGCCTTTAGAAGAATCATGTCCTCTTACATTTTACTTGAAAGCGGATTTACACGAGAGTCACTTATTACTATCAGGAACTATATAGAATTAATACTTATTGCTATAGACATAACTTATAATCAATCAAGTTTGGAGAAATGGAAGAAGTCAGATAAAGGTGAATTACTCATAAATTCCCGTGAGGATTGGTATTTTAAGAAGGCAAAAATTTGCACAAGAATAAAAGAGAACAAAGAAAATATCTATCCAGAATACGCTAGAAACCTTGCTTTGGGGAAGGAAAATAGGAAAGGTCGCTCACTTTGTCGAGAATGGAATATTATTTCAAACATGGCAGGGCACGAACATACCTCATGCCAAATAAGACAGTTGCTTAAAAGACCAGGGCATTTCTCAATCTTGGAAAGAGCCAATGTTCTGACTTGTCAGAGCATATTTGAAAACTATCGCTTGTTTCTATTGGATATTATTTCGTTACTAATTAGAATACCAAAATACAGAGATAAAATTATTAATGATAGCTCAATTTTGGGTGAAGCAAACAGGCTCTCGCATGATTACGATGAATTGGTTGGCGAAACACTATCAGATTAGCAATATATTTTTAACCTGACCTCCTCCCCACCCCATCTTTTATCTATTCCCACCCGCCGCCCTTTTAAGGTAAAGAGGGACGTCAGACCCTCTTGAACACCCCGCAGGCTGGGGTGAGCCTCCCTCTAATCCACCTAGCCTGTGGCTATTTTTTGACCACCGGGAACTGTATCTCGGTTACGTATTGGGCGGGGTCGGTGGTGTCGGCGGG
>CAZFCV010000081.1:0-5708 GCA_964517985.1 uncultured Dehalococcoidales bacterium
AGCTCGGCAATACGGTGCGCCATGGCGGAGCAGTAAGCCGCCATGATATCGTTGTCCGGCACACCCTCCTGAAGCAAGCCAACGACCTCGGTCTTGGCAAAAACGACACAGGTGCTGCTTATCATTGGCGGCTCCTTCTCCACCTCAAAGGAGCGGGGGCCAATCTCCCACACCGGGACACCGATAAGGTCGGCAAACACCTCCATGCCCCGCCCGGTTCCGGCGGCGCACTTGTCATTCATCATGAACTTCATCACCTTGCCCCGGTCATCGGCGCGGATTGCCTTGCAGTCCTGACCGCCCATATCCATCACCGTCCTCACCTCCGGACCATACATGAAATTAGCCCCCCGGGCATGGCAGGCAATCTCGGTTATCGTCTGCTGCGCCATGGGCACATTCACCCTTCCGTAGCCGGTGCCGATGCAGTAGTCAAGGTTATCCACGGTTATACCCGTCTTCTCCAGAGCCAGCTTCACCGCCTTTGCCGCACTCTCCGGGCTATCCGAGCCGGTGCGCGTGTTGCTGTAGGCATAGAGACGGCCATCAACCATGACCACTGCCTGGGAGCTAACCGAACCAATATCAACACCGGCGGTGACGAACCTCCCCTGGTGCCAGTCAATATCCGGATTTATCCAGGTAGACTCGGGCCATCTCCAGTATTCTACCTGCTTCGCCTCAACCATTGCTCTGGCTCCTTTTCTTTATTCAAGCCTTCCCCTCCTCCGCTGCCTCCCTCTCCAGTACCCTGGCTTCCACCTTCTCCCCGGTTACTCCGCTAGCCGCGGCAACCGCCGCCCCCAGGGCGCCAACATACTCCGGGGCTTCCGGCACCCGGAGGTTAACATCAATGTCCTTCTTCAGGGACTCCACAAAACCGGTATTCTTCGCCATCCCGCCGATCATGACCACGTCATCCTCCAGCCCGACAATGCGGGCTACCGAGCTAACCCTCCCCGCTATGGCGTCGTGGACGGCACGGGCGATATCCTGCCGTGATACCTTCTGGTGAATCAGGGAGACCACCTCTGACTCGCCAAAGACGGCACACTGGGCATTCATCGGAATGGAGTGCGTGGCTTTGAGTGATAGTTTCGCCATCTCCTCTACCGATATCTCCAGCGCCCGGGCCATGGTATCAACAAAGGTGCCGGTGCCGGCGGCACAGCGCTCGTTGATGGCAAAGTCCAGCACCTTCCCCTCGGGGCTAATCTTGATTGCCCTGCCCTCCTCCGCCCCGACATCAATCACCGTCCTCGCCGTGGGGACGAGGCGGATAGCCCCCCGGGCGTCAGCGGCAGCATCCGGGATGACGCCATCGGCGAAGGTAACCCGCTGCCCGGAGCCGCCGGTTGCCACTACCCGCTCCACGCCCTCCCGCTTCAGCCCGGCTTGCTGCAGCGTCTCGGTGTAGAGCTGCTCCGCCGCCTCGGCTTTCTTGATTCCGGACAGTGCCTTCGTCCTGGCTATTACCTCGCCATCCCTGACGATGACCATGTGCACATTCTTGCCCCCGACATCAATTCCGGCAACTATCATCCTGCTCTCCTTTCCCTAACCAGCCACCGGCTTCAGCCCCAGGGTTTCGGTGAGGAAGAGGTCAATAAACCGCTGGGTGCGGGCTTCGTCAAACTCCCTCTCATCCGCCATATTGCCCTCAAAGGTCATCACCGGAATTCCCATCCCCTGGAGGGCAATCTTCATCTCCATCTGGTGCTGGGCAGTCCCCTCACAGCCGCGGTTAAGATGTATTATCGAGGCATCGCACTTCCACTGCTTGGCAATCCGGGTGACAATATCATTCTTGTAGCGGGCTCCATAGAACGGCGCCCACATCAGCTTGCCCTTGAGCTCACCCTCAGCCAGCAGCCTCAGGGCATGCTCCCTGTCCCGGATGGTTATCCCCTGCTCCTCAAGGGTGGGATAGGGCACCAGGTTCTTATTTTCATCAAATGCCCACCAGCCAATAAGGGAGATGGTATAGAGGCTGGCGACGGAGACGACACCGTACCTCTCCAGGTAGCGGAATATGCGCAGGAATCCCCACGGGGGCTGGCTATCGCCCAGCACCCGGCACTGCTCGCCGGAGACGGCGGCAATCTGGTTCGCCACCCTGTCCTTCACCTCGGGGTAGAGCTCATTCCGGTAGAAGCTGGCGATAGCCTGATTTGACTTCTCCAGTGTTCCCAGCACATAGAGCGAGAACATTGTCTTCTCATCCAGCGGTGCCGGTACCGCCTGGTTGAGCTCGCAGGTCTTTGCCCAGTAGCAGCAGGAATCATAGGTGTTTTTTACATTCTGAATCAGCCTCTCGTCATCCAGCTTCCGGCCAGTGGTCTTCTCCAGAAATTCAATCCCGTCATAGAGCTGCTCTACCACGTAGTTAATCTGACGCTCGCCTATCTTATCGTAGGCACCGACGCCAACGTCAAAACAGAAGAAGGGCACCTTGCCTCCTTCAAGCTCATCAGCCACCTGGAGCCACTTGGCGTGGGAGCAGCAGATGTGATTCTGAAAGATGAAATCCGCCTTGGGCCACTCCCCGCCGAAGGCAAACTCGTTAAGTATTATGGAACCCCAGTAGTTGCGCAGGTAGGCGCACAGGTCGCGGGCGCAGCCCCACTTGCCCTCGGCTGCCTCCTGGTACCTGACCTGAAGCTCCGGATTGGCACCAACGCTGGCTCCATAGGGCTCCTCAGTAAGCCCGTGCACCTCGCCCTCAAGCGCCTGAGGGATGGCGTCAAAGCTCCAGGCACCGCCCTCCCAGCGCAGCGCCCCCCGGTCATGCGCCTCCTTATAGTCCTGGTAGTACTTCAGCCGCAGCTCTTTCGCCTTACCCCAGCAGTCCAAGCCCCTGGTCTTATACTTAGCCATCCCCCCTCCTTAATCAGACAAACAGCTCTTCCGCCAGTATCTGTTCTATGAACGCCTCCATGCGAATGCGGAACTGCCCCACGGGAACGGTAACCTCAAACTCCAGGAAGTAGGTCGGGATATCATTATCTTCCAGAAAGCGCCTCAGGCTGGGGATATCCGTCTCGTGGGGGTCACAGAACTTCTGCTGCGTCAGCACCGCCCCCTGGACACGGTAGTCACGGGCAAACTCAAGAATCCGGTCAAAGCGCTTTTTGGAGATATCCGACATGCCCCAATCCTTACCCGGACAGGGCGTCCGGTCGCAGTACCGGTCAGCTATAGCCTGGAGCCGGTCTTTACCGGGGACAACCTCCTCCCAGAAATACCGGCTGCCGGTGCAGTGGTCATCAATAACAAAGGTAGCCCCGATTGACTCCACCATCTCCAGGAATTCCCGGTCATCATCCTCGCTACCAACAATCATCAGCCGCACCCCGGTCCCGCGGTCAAGCCTCCGTCCCGGCAGCTCCTCCAGAAGCTGCCCAAGCAGCTCATTATGCTCCCGCTTATCCATAAGCTGGCTTGCCCAGACCATGGTCATGGCTTCAGTGCCGGTAATGGGTGGATTGTCCTGCTTGCGGAGCGCATAGACCTGCTTCATCAGGCGCCGGTTGGTATTCAGGATGTCAATAGCCCGGTCCAGGTCCTCGTCGGTGATAGCCTTCCCCGTCCATTCCTCAATAGCCTTCTGAAAATCAGCCAGCTCCCCGCGCAGAAATGTTCTGGCTCTGGGGCTGCGCACCGCGTTGGGCGTTACGAAATAATACGTCCACGGGGGCGGCACATGGACCTCCCAGGAGCCAAAAGCCTGGCGCATGTGGAGGCAGGTGTTCGCCTCAAGCAAGCCATCCAGGTAGTCATACCTCCCTTTAAGCGCCTGGCTCAGGCAATCACGGCAGAAAGGACACCACATGTCAAAGAGATGCGGGGTAGCGAGGCTGGGAGGCTCATGACCGCCCAGTATGCGAACAGGAAGGATACCGGCAGCATATAGAACCTCCTCCGGGACATAGGTGCACATGCCACCAACCACCTTTCCCCCCGTCCTCCGCTTCCAGTCCTGGGCATAATCGTGCCGCAACTCCCAGACGTCCCGGAACTGCCGCAGGATTTCTGCTGCCTCCATGCTCTCCTCCATCTACTTTTCTAATCGTGCCCCCCGGGCAAAGGCAACCTCAGTAGCCGCTGAACACGGAATTAAAATACTCGTTAGCCTTATCGGCAAGCAGGTCATGGTACTTATTAAATAAAGCCGCCGCCCGGGGTCGCAGCCAATCCTCAGGCAGCAGTACCACCGGCAGGTCAGGGTCAAAGAAGGGTAACTTGCGGTACTCATGGATCAGACTGAACCGCTCCACAAAATACTCGCCGGGGGCAATAACCTCACCCGCCCGGAGACGCTGCCGGTGGACTTCCAGCTTGGGCTGGTAATTCGCCAGGAAATCAGCGTATCTCTGGTGTATTTTGTCCAGATCCCAGCAGCGGGATACTATCCTCTTGGGGTCGGTAATACCCCAGTGCCGGGCGGTAAAGAGATGGACATGCTCCCCAATGTCAAGCTTCCGCACCAAATCCTCTACCTCTCTGGTTAAGCTATGGGGTGAAATCCAGGTAGCCTCGCTCAGGGCACCAAATCCCATCCAGCCCAGCTCAAGACGCAACCGGTCCCTCGCCTGCCGCCTTGGCTCCGGGATAGAGTAAACGACAACGCTCCAGCTACCATCCCAGCGGGAGTCCCGGCGCTGGAAGATGCGCCGTTCCCCTTCCGTGAGCAGCGTGTTGCCATAATCGGTCAGCGAATAGTAGCTCTTCCTGCCGAGACGCCGTGCCTTTAGCAGACCGGCACGGCACATCCGGGATACGGCTGACCTTATTGCCTGCTCGGACAAGCCGAAGTTGCCGAGCAGCACTATCAGGCTGCCAATGCCAATTTCCCCTCCACGGTGGAGGGCATAATCACCATAAAGGGTAAGTATGGCTGACTGCGGGCGAGGCATGCCTATCCTTAGACCGGAGGAATATGTCATACTTTTTAAGCACCGTTAAATATACGCTATATAAATCCTAACACAGGCTAACCATCCTGTCAACACTGCGAAAACGAATTTTGGGTAGAATTTTTGGGCGGAAAGTGCTAAGGTATAATACCACACCACCCCCACATCCCGTCTATCTGGCTTGTGGTAAATCTACTTTTGCGGTGAAAAAATGTCAGTCATTCTATCCGGCCAGGATATCCAGCGCCTGCTTGCACAACAACCGCCCCTGCTGGAGGGCTATGTCAATCTTGAGGAGCAGCTCCAGCCCAATGGCGTTGACCTCACCCTGCGCGAGGTGGCTCTACTCCAGTCCCAGGGCAGGATAACGACCAGTAACGAGCAAAGGCTAATCTCCGACCTGGCACCACTGGTGTTTGACGGGCTAGGCTTCATTGACCTGATACCTGGCGCCTATGTTATTGCCTACAACGAGATTGTCCATCTACCAAAAGACGTCATGGCACTAGGCCGGCCCCGGTCCAGCCTGGTTCGTTCCGGCGTCACCGTTGAAATGGGGGTGTGGGACGCCGGTTACTCCGGGCGCTCCCAGTCACTCATGGTGGTCTATAACCCTCAGGGAATTCGCCTGCAGAGGAATGCCCGAATTGTGCAGCTCATCTTCCTCAAGCTAACACAGGAAACAGAGGGCTACCAGGGGGCATATCAGGGCGAAAATATATAAAGCCCTTTCCCCGGCGGCGCCCGGGGGCTACCCTATTGATTGATTATGCCCGTTCATTGTAGTACTAG
>CAZFCV010000082.1:0-5706 GCA_964517985.1 uncultured Dehalococcoidales bacterium
CCCGGGCGATGTTATCCTCCTTTATGCCGCCATCCACGCCTATCTCCACACCGGGGAAGGCGCTGCGGAGCTCAGGGATCTTCTCCATGACCTCCGGCAGGAACGGGCTGCCGTAGAAGCCGGGGTGGACGGTCAGGAAAAGGACGCTGTCCACCTCGCTCACCAGATGGAGGATGGCGGGGACGGAGGTCTCCGGGTTGACCGCCAGCCCCACCCCCAGCCCGAGCTCCCTGGCTTGCGAGATGACATCCCGGGGGGAGGGTGTTGCCTCATAGTGGAAGACCACCCGGCGGGCTCCTGCTTTGCGGAAGCCGGGCAGGTAGTCCTCCGGGTGCCGTGTCATGAGGTGGGCTTCCCAGCTCAGCGTCATGGGCAGGCTCGCCAGATGCTCCCCGGTTATGCTCCGGGAGGGCACAAACTGCCCGTCCATAATGTCAAACTGGACATAATCAGTGAAGCCCTCCGCCTGGCGCACCATGGCCTCCAGGGCTTCGGGGTCTTCGGTCAGGATAGCCGGTACCACCCGGACAGGTCCACCCATTTTACCTCCCCATACGGCCGGATAAAGCGGCTAGGTCAGCGAGACCAGGTCTTCCACCATACGCCCCGCCTTTTTGTCCTGGACGAGCCTTACCAGCTCGTTAATATCGCCAAAATACATACACTTTGACGGACAGGTATGGACACAAGCCGGTTCCAGCCCGGCATCCACCCGGTGCACACATAGCGTGCACTTTTCCGCCACCTCAGTCTTCGGGTTCATCTGGATGACAGCAAAGGGGCAGGCTTCAAGGCACGCCATACAGCCGATGCACTGCTCCGGGTCAATCAGGACAATGCCGTCCGACCTCCTGCTTATCGCCTTTTCCGGGCAGGAATCAATACAGGGCGCTTTGGCGCAGTGCTTGCAGCGCATGGGGACGAAGTCCATCCGCAGCCTGTCCCCCACCATTCTGGGGCCAACCTTGACCACGTTTATCCACTTCACGCCGACGGGGATATCGTTTTCCTGCTTGCAGGCAACCTCGCATGCCTGGCACCCGATGCAATACTCCAGATCAACAAATATGCCCTTCTGGCTCATGACTGCTCCTCCTCTACCCGATAAATCCGGCACAGGGAACCCCTTACCACGGTAGTCCCGCTGATAGGGTCACTGGGTCCGCTCATGCTCAGCACGGCGTTGATGTTTGACTCCGTGCACGCCTGTTCCGCCTCACCCTTTCTCTCGGGGTACCACCAGTGCGACCGGGCGTGAACCACCCTGGGGTGTATGCCCAGGGTAAGCTCCGCCTTCTGCTTGACCCGCCCCTTCTTCTGGGAGCTCTCTATCCACACCCAGTCCCCGTCTCTAATGCCCAGTTTCCCGGCGGTATCGGGGTGAATCTCTATGGTCGGCTCGGGATACAGCTCCCTCAGCCACGGAATCTGACGCCCCAGACCGTGATAGAAGCAGTTAACCCTTGAGCCGGTGATGAGTATCAGCGGGTATTCCGCAAAGAGCTCCGGCGTGCTGTAGGGGCTCTGGGGGGGCTCCTCATAGTAGGGCAGCGGGTCATAGCCGTACTTCTCAAAGTGCTTTGAGTAGAGCTCAATCTTGCCCGTTTCGGTGGGCCATCTGAAGCCCTCTTTCTCATACTTTTTGTACTCCACGGGCAGGCGCACTATACCCCTGGCGGTAACCTCGTCAAAGGTCATTCCCGTCGGGGAGAGCAGCCAGTCGTTCAACTCTTTTACCGTCTTCATGGGGATGGACAGCTCCATCCCCAGCCTCCGGGCAAGCTCAATAAATCCCTCCACCTCATCGCGGCATTCTCCAACCGGCTCAATCACCTTCCCCGCAACGCAGTAGAATTTGTGGTAGAAGAAGCCCCACACCCGGTCCCTCTCCAGATAGGTGGCTGCCGGTAATACAATATCGGCAAGCTCCGCCGTGGGGGTTATGAAGAAGTCCACGTCAACGAAGAAGTCAACGTTTTTAATTGCCTTCCGCACCCTCCTGGTATCCTGCAGCCCCATCACGGGGTCGTTAACGGAGAGGAGAACCCTGATTTTATACGGCTCCCCGTCGGTGAGCATGTCAAAGAAGGAGGGGGGATGGGAGTGGGAGAAGATAAGGGCGTCATAGCCATAG
Source organism: uncultured Dehalococcoidales bacterium (assembly GCA_964517985.1). Lineage (GTDB taxonomy): Bacteria > Chloroflexota > Dehalococcoidia > Dehalococcoidales > W111 > W111. The sequence goes on from CAZFCV010000082.1 coordinate 2,135, forward strand.
AACATGGGCCTTTCCTTCACCCCGGGTGCCTTCGCCATCTCCTCTCTGGAGAGGTAGAGGTTGGGGTGGTCTTCGCCCCGCATGGGGCGGCCCGCCGGGTCAAAAAGCAGCTGCCCGCCCTTTATATCAACGTTCCCGGTCAGGGCGATGAGCATGTGTATGGCGCGCATGGCTTGCATGGAGTTGGTATTCATCGCCAGCCCCATGTACAGGGCGAGGCTCGCCGGCTTCAGGGTGGCGTACATATGCGCCGCCTTACGAATATCCTCCGCCGGAACCCAGCAAATCTCGGCGACCTTCTCCACCGGATACTCCCTGACCCTCTCTCTGAGCTCTTCAAAGCCAAAGCAGTTCTTCTCCACGAATTCCCGGTCGTAGAGCCCTTCCTCAATGATATAGTTGAGCATTCCCATCGCCAGGGCGCCATCTGTTGCCGGTCTTATCTGCAACCAGAGGTCTGCCTTGGCTGCCGTGCTGGTAAACCGGGGGTCAATGGCAATAATCCTGGCTCCGTTCTTCAGTGCCTTGATAATCTCCTTCCCCTTGGAGGGCTGGCTTTCAAAGAGGTTTGCCCCCCAGATGAGGATGCACTTGCTGTCGGCAAAGTCAAAGCCTTCGTGCCCGGTGAAGTAGTTGCCCATTCCGAATGTCACAAAGCAGGACACGGCTTGGGGTCGCAGGCAGTAGTGAGCGTCCGTGCCGCAGAGCATCGGGCTGCCCAGGGCGGTCTGCAGCGCCCATGCCGGACCCATATTCCCCCGGGGCCCATCACAGAAGTTGAAGGCGATGGACTCCGGCCCGTATTTTTCCCTGGCTTCCTTCATTTTGGCGGCAATCGTGTCCAGAGCCTCATCCCAGGAAATCCGTTGCCACTTCCCCTCGCCCTTTTCACCGACCCTCTTCATGGGGTGCTTCAGGCGGTCGGGGTGATAGAGCAGCTGCCGGAATGACAGCCCCCGGACACACATTGACCCCTCATTCTCCGGGTGACCGGGGTCGCCCTCAATCCTGATTACCCGGCCGTCCTTGATATGAACCAGCACACCACAGTTAGAATGGCACGGGGCACAGACGGATTTTAAGACCTTTACGCCGTCATCTGTTTTTGCCACTGTCTCTCCACCTTCGCAACGAAGAATCCGGGGTGCTTCCAAACCTGGCTGCCGAGCCTGGATTCGAACCAGGGCTAAGGGATCCAAAGTCCCCCGTGCTACCGCTACACAACTCGGCATTATATGGATTATAGCATCCGGGCGTATCCAAGACAATTGCCGGTCACCTCCGCCATAGGACTGTAATACTAGCCCTTTTTACTTCCCCAACTAGCCAATTTGGGTGATTGTGCCCGTAAGTAAACCGGTGCATACTAAAAATCATCAGTAGACTGTGGTGAAGATAAAAGAGCAGTAATGGATACCAGTGGTAAGGAAAGGAGAGGAGCGCAAACAGAAATGACGAAGCTATATGCGACATGGTACGAGTTCAAGAAAGACCTGGAGAAGCGAGCGGGCTGTATGCTGCTCAACTGGCGGTGGCTGGAGGCAAAACCGAGAGCCCCCCTGCCCTGGAATGACTCTCACATGAGAACCGCCCTTGTAGCGGTAGCCCGGTTTAGGCGGACGCAGAGCGCCGCCAAAAGGAACATCAGGAACTAGCCGGTCGCTGGTAGCTGGCCTTTTCAATGTTATACCGCCTGCCAGAGAGGTCAAGATAACCTGTAAAAAGGTGTGTAGGGAGAGAGGACCTTAATAGAGGAGGGTACTCTGGCAGGCAGTGAGAATAGTAAAGGGGGTGATTACTGTGGTGATGTGGAAGCTAAAGGGCTGTCCCCGCTGTGCGGGTGATGTCTTCCTTGATAACGAAGATAACACCTGGCAAGAGCAATGTCTCCAGTGTGGCTGCCGGCATGAGCTGGGGGGTATAGCCGAATTCAACAAACAGCCAGTTGCGGCTGGAGTGGAGCCCAGGCTCGCTCCTGTTCTGCTCGGCTACCAGTCCGGTACCACCAGATGAACCGCTAGCTCCGGCGGACCCGGCGGCAGCGCTTTTTTACAGTTCAATATGGCTTTTCGTGCCAAGGTTTGCCGCTGGAGTCCACACCGTGGCAATACCCTTGGCTATACGGTAGATAACGAACGGCTCGTAGCCTATTTTTTCTACCAGTGGTTTCAGGCTCTCACGGGTAGCGATGATTTCCTTTATCAACTCTAAGTCCCGCAGGGTCTCAACCGTACCACTGACCCTTACCTGAACCATGACCTCGGGGTCGGCGAAGCAAAGCTCCACCTTGGGGTTCCGCTGTATTTGTTCATATAGAGGTTTCTTGTCGTCGGACATAAATATAATCCCGTTCTCGTCAGCCCTGTAGAGCAGCAGGCTGCGGATGCGGGGGGTATCTCCCTCTACCGTAGCCATCTGACAGACCTGGTGGGCATTAAGGAAAGCCAGTATCTCACTCCTGTTCATCCAAATCCCCTTTCCTTTAATCTATAGCCGTGTGTTATCGATAACAGCGGCATAGTGCGGTAATGTTCATTGTAGCTGATTGGCTTCTACCTGTCAATTTTCCCGGGCACAGGATGGAATGGGGATTCCATCCCAAAAGCGGCAATCTATAGCCTATACCCCGAGGGGAATTTGCAGCATCCGGAGAAGGACATAGCCGTTATACAGGCACAAACCGAGTATTCCCAAATTAAGGAAGCACATCCAGTCATTCTTGCGGAAGTAAACCAGTATGGCGCCAATGATAACGGCAAGGAGCATCTTGTTGATTGAGGTAGCTGCCCAGGTGTTGGAGAGCTGGTAGAGTAGACCGACTTCTATTGCCCCCGCTCTCGTCGCCAGCACGGAGATAACGATGTCCAGCATATTGAATACGAGCCACAAAAGGAACAAAGACCAAGTCACGAACATATTTTAAATACCCATCGGCTCAGGTTAAAGCCTCCTCCCGTCCCTCAACCAGCACCGCGCATGTAATTTCCAAGTTTACCCCTCCTTTGTTAGAACAGGGGTTAAAAAAGGGATAGAATTTGATTAGAGTCTTACCACTGTGGCAAACGGTGAGCCTGCCGAAGGTCGGGCTCGAACCGACACGGAGGTTGCCCTCCAACAGTTTTTGAGACTGTCGCGTCTGCCTATTCCGCCACTTCGGCTCTTCAGGTAGTCAAGATTATAGCATCGGGCAGGAAAGGGGGTCAACCGGGCACGCAACCCCTATCGGCATAACAGATGGTTGCGCAGCAAGGCCGGAATGTGATACTTATTAAGGGAAGTACCGCAGCAAGGAGGGTAGCCTCTGGAGTCGCAACCCAAGCTCACCCTGCTGAAAAGCAGGGCGGAGATAGAAGCCACCGTCCGCCGCCTGGCGGCTGAGCTCAACCGGGACTATCCGGGCAAGCACCCTGTCCTGCTCGGCGTCCTCAAGGGGGCATTTGTCTTCATGGCGGACCTGATAAGGCTCCTTGACTTCCGCCACGAGGTAGACTTTGTCCGCCTGTCCAGCTACGGCGGCGGCAGGAAGAGCTCCGGGAAGGTCAAGATGGCGCAGGAGCCTTCCACCCCGGTTG
>CAZFCV010000083.1:0-5696 GCA_964517985.1 uncultured Dehalococcoidales bacterium
CAGCTTCTCCTGGAGCTGCCCCAGTTCGCTTCTCAGGTACTTTGCCGTCGGCACGTCCAGGCTGCTTAGCGGCTCGTCGAGGAGGAGCACTTCGGGTGAGTGCGCCAGAGCCCGCGCCAGAGCGACCCGCTGTTTCTCACCGCCGCTCAGGTGCTTGGGGTAGCGGGAGGACAGGTGCTTTATCCGCATCAGGTGCAGTAGCCTGTCCGTCTCATCTTCTATCTGGCTCGGGGGGAGCTGCTTCTGGACCTTCAGGCTATAGGCGATATTGGCGGCGACGTCAAGGTGGGGGAAGAGGACGAGGTGCTGAAAAAGATAGCCTATCCTTCTCTTGCTGGCGGGCAGCTCGTCCACGGGTATGCCGTCAAATACCACCGAGCCGTGGTAGTCGGTAAGACCGGCGATGACATTGAGCAGCGTTGTCTTGCCGGCACCGCTCGGGCCCAGCAGCACCAGGAGCTCGCCATCAAGTATCTTGAGGTCTACCTCCCGGCAGATATGGCGGCAGATGTTTTTCAGCTCTATATCCGGCATGTCACCTCCACCGGGCGGTTGCCCTCGCTTCCAGATAGCCGAAGAGTTTATCAAAGGAGAAGGTCATAACGGCTAACACTATCAGGCAGACAATTATGATATCAATGCGAATCAGGCTCTGCGCTTTCATCATCAGGGCACCGATGCCGGTGGGTATGGCAACCATCTCGGCGGCGATTACGGTGCGCCACACCATGCCCGCTTCCAGCCTCAAGCCGGTGAATATGTTGGGCAGAGCTAGCGGTATAACCACGGTGGTCAGCACCTTTATATCGGAGGCACCCAGCGTCCTTGCCACCTGGATGTAGTCCTTATCCACGCTTCTTATGCCGGTGGTCGTGTTGTAGACGATGGGGAAGAAGGCGCAGATGAATATCAGGGTGATGGGCAGCATCTCATTGATGCCTATCCACAGCATGAGCAGGGGCAGCCAGCCCAGGGTGGGGATGGGGAGGAGCAGGCTGATTATGGGGTTGAATGCCCGGTGGGCGATACTCCTCCAGCCCATTAAGATTCCCATGGCTGCCCCGGCTACAGAGCCGGCGGCAAAGCCAATCAACACCCTTACCAGGCTGCTGAGGAAGCTATCCCCCAGCACCCCGCTAGCGGCGAGGTTATAGAACTCCTTGACCACGGCGGAGAAGGGGGGGAACTGAAACTGCCCCGGCACGAGGTTAAGCTGGGCGACCATCTCCCATATAGCCAGGAATACGGCTATGGGCAGGAAGCCCCAGCCGGGTCTTGCTTTCTTAATAACGGCTACCAGTTTGTTCATTATTCCAGGAAGCTTGTGTCCAGAATATTGGCTGCGGCAAAGCTGCTTTTTATATAGCCCAGCTCTACCAGGTAGTCTATCGTCTGCTGAATCATCTCCGGGTCAAGGGCAGTGGTAAACTCCATCCTGCCCATGGAGCGGAGCATGACCTCGGGCGTCATTTCCAGCTGGGAGGCAGCCTCCGCTGCCCTGGCGGGAAGTGCTGCCTCGCTGCTGAGGCTCATTTGCCGCGCCATAATCCCGGCTGCCTCGGCAGGGTGGTCGTTACCCCAGTCTATTGCCCTCTGTGATACCTTTACCAGCTTGCTGACCACCTCCGGTTGGTGGGCTATCAGGTCCTGTTTGACGATGAGGACGCTGCCCTGCATCCGGGGCCATATATCCTGGCTGGTGAGCAGCATAACGAAGCCGTATTCCTCAGCCATGGTTGCCCACTGCTCCGGCAGGAAGGCGGCATCCAGCTGCCCCGACCGGATGGCTATCACCTGCTGTGCCGGGTTCATCCGGCGGATATTCTCCACCACGCCGGCTTTATCAAGATTGTAGTGCTCTACGGTCTTATTCATCAGCACGTCCATTGCCCCGCCCTCCCGGACGCAGCCGATGCTCATGCCGGGCGTGACCAGGTCGCTAACGCTATCTATCTTATCCGGGTCTACTACCAGTCCGTAGCCATACTTGTGCGTTCCGGCGACTATCTTTATGGGCACGCCGGCGTTGGCGTAGGCATTTATGGCGGGCACCAGGCAGATATAGGCGACCTCAATATCACCGCGGCCCAGAGCCGAAGCCAGCGCCATGCCGGTAACGTAGCTTTCATAGGCAGAGAGCTTGAGCCCTTCCTGTTCATACCACCCCTTGTCCTGACTGATATAGGCGCAGGCGGCGTGGTTCATGTATTCAACCGCCATGCCAAGAGGCGCCCCTTCCCGGGGGGTACAGCCACCGAGGGAAGCGAGGAGGAGCAGCCCGGCAAGGGCTGAAAGGATAAGGCGGCGCATGTGTTTAATTCCTCTCCATTTTTGGCAAACAAGGTGAGCTGCCAGCCTCAGGGTTGAAGGGCAAAAAGAAAAGTGCTCTCACAGAATTGAGCACTTTGATACCTTCCATTCTCTCCTCCTTTCCAAATACGGGAAATGACGCCGTTTCCAGCGGCACCGTCGGGGTGCTTGGCACCCACCGTCTGGACACCATGCCACCGGGGGTTTAGGTGCCCAGATAAGAGGCAAGTTTTCTATTTGGTGGCTCGGGCTTGTTTTTTGCCGCCCGGTAGCGGCAAGACCCACCTTGAATTCTAGCACCGTCGCCTTTGTGATGTCAACGCCTCAGTGCGGTTTGGCTGATGGCGGGGGCAGGTGCTAAAATCAGGATACAAAAACCGAAAGGAGGTGCCGGTATGGGGCGGGTTCTGGTCGGTACCTGCTCGTGGACTGACCCCACCCTGATAGAGAGCGGTCGTTTCTATCCCGCCGGGGAACGCTCGGCGGAGGCGCGCCTGCGCTACTATGCTAGCCAGTTTCCCGTCGTTGAGGTTGATAGTACCTACTATGCCATGCCCGGCGAGAGGACGAGCGGGCTCTGGGTGGAGAGGACGGAGGAGGGGTTCATATTTGACGTAAAGGCATTCCGTCTCTTCACCCGGCACCCGACACCGCCCGCGGCACTGCCCGGAGACATCAGGGAGGCGTTGCCGGCGGGGCTGAAGAGAAAGACGAGCCTCTACTACCGGGAGCTGCCCGCTGAGCTGGCTGACGAGCTGTGGGGGCGTTTTGAGCGGGCGCTGCTTCCCCTGGATAGTGCCGGCAAGCTCGGCGTGGTTCTTTTTCAGTTTCCCCCGTGGTTCTACCCGGGGGACGAGTCGCGGGGGTATATCCTTTCCTGCCGGGAGAGGCTGCGGCAGTACCGGATTGCGGTGGAGTTTCGCCATAGCTCGTGGCTCAGCGAGGGAAATATTGCCGGCACCATTGCGTTCCTCCGTGATAACAACCTGCCCTATGTCTGTGTGGATGAGCCCCAGGGGTTTGATTCCAGTGTGCCGCCGCTGGCTCTAGCCACCTCGGACATCGCCGTGCTCCGCTTCCACGGCAGGAACCGGGAGACGTGGGAGAAGAGGGGAATCAGCGTTGCCGAGCGGTTCAACTACCTCTACAGCGAGGAAGAGCTCCAGGAGTGGGTGCCTGGAATAAGGGGGCTGGCAGCCAAGACCCGCCAGCTCCATGTCCTCTTCAACAACTGCCATCAGGACAAGGCGGTGGTAAACGCCCGCCAGATGCGCCTCATGCTGGACTAGCCGGCAGTGCCACCGGCGTTTGCCGTGGGCTTGACGGCTATCTTGGCAGGCGCTTATACTTTGGCCGGTGGGGCTGGTCGGGTGAACCCTTGTATTGCACTGTTAGCGGCGGTTTTTGAGAAAGAGAGACGGGATAAAAGGAGGAGGGATACAATGCCAGTGGTTAACGTAGAGGGACCAAAGATTGCGGACATTGAACGGAAGCGACAGATGGTGGTGAAGCTCACTGCCGTCGTTGCGGAGATATACGGGATGCCCGTAGAAGCCATCACGGTGCATATCCGGGAGAACAACCCGGAGAATGTCGGTGTCGGCGGGCAGCTGGTAGCGGACAGGCGCAAGGGATAGAGACGGGGTATAGCCGCCGGAAGGCTCATCACAGTATCAGCATGGCATCGCCGAAGCTGTAGAAGCGGTATTTCCGGGCTATGGCTTCCTGGTAGGCTTGATTGATAAGGTCTTTGCCGGCAAAGGCGGTGACCAGCATGAGCAGTGTTGACCGGGGCAGGTGAAGGTTGGTGATGATGGCATCGACCACCCGGAACCGGTACCCGGGCAGGATGAGCAGGCTTATCCCGCCGGCGAACGGCTCCAGCTCCTGCGGGTCGCTAGCCTGGGCTGCTGCCTCAACCAGCCGGATGGTGGTGGTGCCGACACAGATAATGCGCCGCCCCTCCCTCCTGGCTTGAGACAGCCCTCGGGCGGTCTCTTCGCTTAAGCAGCCGTACTCCTGATACATGGTATGCTGGCGCGGGTCACTCTCCCGGACCGGGCGGAAGGTGCCCAGTCCGGTGTGCAGGGTGACAAAGAGGCACTGTACCCCCCGGCTCTTTATGGTGTCAATCAGCTGCGGTGTGAAGTGCAGCCCGGCGGTGGGGGCGGCGACACTGCCGGGAACCCGGGCGTAGGTGGTCTGGTAGCGTTCCGGGTCGGCCAGGGGGAGGTGGATGTAGGGGGGCAGGGGAACCCTGCCCAGCTCTGGCAGCCGTGTTTCATCGGAGAAGCGCAGCACCTTTATTCCCCCCTCCCCCACCCCGGTTACCTCCGCCAGCACGGGGGGGTTTTGCCCCCTGGCGTCCGTTATCTCAATACTGGCGCCGATTTTAACCCGCTTCCCCGGTCGGACGAGTGCCTCCCAGACGTTGCTATCCCGCCGATGCAGGAGCAGAATCTCCAGTCCCCCGCCGCTTTCCGCCTTTCTGCCCCATAGCCGGGCGGGGATGACACGGCTGTCATTGAAGACGAGGACGTCGCCCGCTTGCAGAAGGTCGGCTATTTCGTAGAAGAGGTGGTGTTTCCGGGAGCCATCGCGGCGGTTCAGCACCATGAGGCGTGACCGGTCTCTCGGCTCAGCCGGGGTCTGGGCAATAAGCTCTTCGGGGAGGGAATAGTCAAAATCGCTGGTTTTCATGTCGCATCTGATGGATACTGTCTTCTCTGTCCCCCAGTTACCGAATATTATTGTAAGGTATAACCGTCCGGGAAGGCAATTTGCCGGCGGCTGCCCCGGGTTTGCCATCAGCGGCTGCCTGTGCTAGAATCGTACCGGAGACCACTTCGGGGAGGACCGTTTGACACAGGACTCGCAATGGGAGCCGAAGCTGATTGGCTTCCTGTGTAGGTGGTGCAGCTATGCCGGCGCCGACCTTGCCGGTACCAGCCGCACCAAATACCCCGCTAACGTGAGGGTAATAAAAGTCCCCTGCTCGGGAAGGGTTGACCCGCTGCTTGTCCTCAAAGCCCTGCGTCTGGGTAGCGACGGCGTGCTGGTCTCCGGCTGCCACCCCGGCGATTGCCATTATCAGACGGGGAACTACCGCGCCCGGCGGCGAATGGCGCTCACCAAGAGGTTCCTGGAATACATGGGGGTTGAGCCGGAGCGGGTTCAGGCAAGCTGGGTGTCCGCTTCCGAGGGGGGGAAGTTTGCCGAGGTGGTTGCCGAGGTGACGAAGGGAATAAAGGAGCTTGGCCCCAACCGGCTCTTTGACCAGGTATAATGGAGCAAAAACTGCGTGGCGAGGCAGAAGCCTTACTGGAACAGGGGAAGGTTGACTATATCATCGGTTTTGCCCCGGGCAGCCTGAAGTTCACCACCAC
>CAZFCV010000084.1:0-5682 GCA_964517985.1 uncultured Dehalococcoidales bacterium
ACCATGAGAACGAGATTGACCAGTCGGAAGGCTTTACCGGCGTCAAGCCCTTTGTCCGCTACTGGATGCACAACGGGCTTTTGCAGCTCGGTGAAGAGAAGATGAGCAAGTCCCTGGGCAACCTGATAACCATCAAGGAAGCCCTTGCCCGCTCCAGCGCCGACGCCGTCCGCCTCTTTATCCTCAGCTCCCACTACCGCAGCCCCCTCACCTACTCCGAGGGGGCACTGGAGGCGGCGGAGAGGGGGGCGGAGAGACTGGTACGGGTAATTTCAAGGGATGACCCAACCGGTGGCAGGGGCAAAGCCCTGGATGCCGAGCCTTACCGAAGACAATTCATTGAAGCGATGGATGATGACTTCAATACCGCCCAGGCACTCGGCATCCTGTTTGATCTGGCGGGGGCAATAAATCAGGCTGCCGACGCCGGCACCAGTTTCGTGATAGCCCAAAGCGTGTTCTCCAAGCTCGCCGGCAATGTCCTGGGCTTGAAGCTGGGCATCACGGTATCCCCCGGGACCGCCAGAGCCGGGCTCTCCACCACCGGTCCTGCCGTCGTCATCCTGGGTTCCAAGCAACCGACCAAAGAGGCCGAGCTCCGCCTTACCCGCCTCGTTGCCGAGCGCACAAGATGCCGCCAGGAGAAGCAGTGGCAGCGGGCAGATGAAATACGGGCTAAACTGGCGGAACTGGGCGTCATCCTGGAAGATACCCCCGAGGGGGCAAAGATGGTATTGAGGCGCACTCCGGAAGTCCAGCCACTTGATAGCCTCCTCGCCCAGCTGGGCATAGCCCCTGATGATACCCCCGGGGGCACGGCGGGGAAGCCCCAGCCGTAACCGGAAGGGGGGATAGACAACGGAGAGCTAAGGAGAGGCGAAGCCTCTCTCATAAACACTTCCCCCTCTCCTTCAAAGGAGAGGGGGACACAGGGGGTGAGGTAGAAAACCATGTGGCAGAATATAGCCTTTATCCTTATCGGTCTGGGAGTGCTGGCTTTAATCGGCTGGGCAGTGCAGGGCTTCTTTACCTCCAGTGAAATCCCGCTGCTCGTCAGGATAGCCGCCGGTGCTATCGGGGTTGGGGTGCTGGTGCTAATCGGGGTTGCCATCAAAGACCGCCTGGCTAAGTCAAAGAGCGAGGACTTCAAGGGGGTAGAGAGATGATTGTTGCCACCACCGAGCAGATTGAAGGCAGGAAAATCAAGGAGACCGTGGGGCTGGTCAAGGGCAGCACCATCCGGGCAAGACACCTGGGTAAGGACATAATGGCTGGTTTCCGGGGCATGGTGGGGGGCGAGATAACCGAATACACCAAGATGATGGCAGAAGCCAGGGAGGAAGCCATTCAGAGGATGGCAGAGGACGCCGAGAAGCAGGGGGCTAACGCCGTAATCAGTGTTCGGTTTACTACCTCAATGATAATGCAGAACGCGGCTGAGGTGCTTGCCTACGGCACCGCCGTCGTGCTGGGGTAGAGGAAGCACAGCGGGTCATCCCCCAGGTAATCACCGGAGTGGGCATAAGCCCGCCCGCGACAGCCGCCGCAGATGCCCTTGAAGCGGCAGGCGGGGCATTTCTCCCCGGTCAGCCTCTCCCGGTCACGCAGGCTCTGAAACAGCCCCGATTCATACCAGAGCTCGTCCAGCGGGTGCTGGCGCACATTCCCGGCACTGATGGGGACAAAGGGGCAGGGCCAGACCTCCCCGTCCGGCTTGATGTAGCACAGCCCGCTGCCGGCGACACAGCCCTTGAAGAGGGCTTCCGCCAGCCTCATCCCCAGCCTTGACGGCTTGTTGCCGTTGTTAGTGATAAGGTGCGCCCAGTACTGCGGGGAACAGGTCGGCTCAATTATTGCCCGGCTTGTCTTCTGCTTCTCCGCCACCATCTCGGTCAGAGCCCGGTACTCCCGGAGCGATAGCTCCATCTCCTCCTCCCCCCTCCCCTCGGGGACAAGCTGGTAGAGCAGGACGACCTGGGCGTCAACCTCGGAGGCGAAGTCAAGAAGCCCCGGGATAGCCCGCCGGTTCTCCTTCATCACCGTGGTGTTAATCTGCAGCGCCATCCCGGCTTCCCTGGTGGCATAGAGCCCCTGCTTGCTCTTCTCAAATGAGCCGGGGACACGGGTAATCTGCTCGTGGACGGCTTCGTCATTGGCGTTAAGCCCCACGGCGATGTTGGCTACCCCCATCTTTTTGAACTCCCGAGCCATCTCCGGGGTAAGCAGGGTGCCGTTGGTGGCAATTGATATCTCCAGCCCCAGACCGCGGGCGTAAGCCACCAGCTCAAATATATCGGGTCTGACCAGCGGCTCACCGCCCCCCAGAGCCAGCATACGGAACTCCCCGATAGAAGCGATACCGTCCAGCAGGCGCTTGCCCTCCCCGGTGCTCAGCTCGTCGGGCAGCGGCTTCCCGGAGCAGGCATGGCACTGCTCGCAGCGCAGGTTGCAGGCATTGGTCACCTCCCATACCGGGTGGATAGGAAAGCCAATGCAGCCCATACCAATGGCGCCCGCCGCCGTGGGCAGCGTCTTGCCTCCCTTCAGGAGCCAGTGGCTGAGCTTCCCCCAGCCCACGAGGTAGGCAAAATAGAGGGCACAGGCTGCCTGGCGCACCACGAGCGTTGGCGGGTTATAAAAGGGTTTTACCCTTCTAGTAACTTTTTGGAACAAGCTATACCCAGTCCTTCCAGGGCAAAAACGACCACGAAAGCCGCCGCCAGTATTATCAGGTAATCCAGCCTTGCCGCGACCAGCCCCAGGCCAGCAACAATAAAGGAAACGGCATAGATGATGGTTATCAGGTGGTCAAAGAGCATGGTCCTCAGGCTCAAGCCCTCCTGCACCTCCCGGCTCGCCAGCCCCCGCCGCTTAAGGGTCATGATATTCCAGATGATGAGCGGTATCAGGATAACCGACAGGATGGCGCTGAGCGGCGGCACACCAAAGAAGACGATGGCGACAATATTCAGGTAGCACAGGATGAGAAGGGCAATATAGAGGATGCCTGCCTTCTCCCTGCCCAGCCGGACGGCAAGGTTATTCTTGCCCGCCAGCCGGTCGGAATTGATGTCCGGAATCTCGTTTATCAGTATCACCAGGAAGATGCTGGTGGCACCGGGGAAGGCAGCCAGTGTAGCCACGGTATCAAGGTGCCCCGTCTGAAGGTAGTAGCCGGTGATGGTCGCCAGCCAGCCGCAGGAAAACCAGATGGCAATCTCCCCCCACCCGCGGTAGGAAAGCTGTATCGGCTTTGCCGTGTAGAAGTAGCCGATAAGGATAGCCAGAAACCCCAGGGGTATGGTCAGGGGACCCGTCTGGTAGACAAAGTAGAGAATAAGACCGACGACAGCCGCCAGGAAAAGGCAAACATAGGCGGCAATTATGGCGTGGTGCCGCGGGATAAGACCCATGGGCAATACCCGGCTGCCCCCGGAAAGCTTGTGGTACTCTTTATTGCTGAGGTCAGTCTCATAGTCATAGTATTCATTGACCAGAAAGGTCATCAGCATGACAAATATGACGGCTACCGCGGACAGCAGCAGCACCACCCAGTTGATAGCGTTACCCTGGCTCCAGGCAATAACGGCACCGAGCAGGAAGGGGAGAACCCCGCGCGCCGTCGCCCCCAGGCGAAACAGGGTGAGCCAGGAAAGCAGGTAGCGCCTGGTTGAAATAGCCTGTTCCATCATATACTCCTTATGTCAATCTCCAATCCACAAACCGGACAGTTCACGGGCTAACTCCCCGCCGCTGTCTCACCCTCACCTCGCCACCGACCTCAGCCTTAAGGAAGGCATGGGCGCTGCCCCCCCGCAAGGACACTTCCAGATAGCCGTTGCTGCCGATGAGGGCTAATAACCCCCTCCCCTCCGCATAGGTGCGGCTCAGTCCGGAGACTACGTGACCGGCGACCTCAATATCCAGCGGCTCCTTTGTCGGGGGCAGGTGGCGACGGGCAATATTGGTAACCAGGTTACCGAAGTTATCAATATGGAGGACGTGCCCCACCACCGAGCCATCCAGCGCCGGGGCGGGCTGGGGAAGCGGCAACATGGTGACCGAGCCTATCTCCTTGCCAAAGTTTACCGGGGGGAAACCCAGAGAGAGCAGAGCCGCCACCGGGGCAAAGATGTCACGCCCGTGGAAGGTGGGGCTGACCGGCGCCCGCCAGAACCGGGGCTCGGTGAGCTCCACCGCCTCCAGCTCCGAACCCAGCTCTACCTGCTGGATGTCCGGGGTATCTGCTGAGGGTTTGGCGGAAAACTGCTGAATAACATAGCTCAGGACGCCGTTATCCGGGGCGATAAAACAAGCCTCCGGTGTCCTCAGGATAATTGCCCTCCGCTCCGTACCCACCCCGGGGTCAACCACCACCAGATGGATTGCTTTCCTGGGGAAAAAGGGATATGCCGTACTGAGGACAAAGGCTGCCTGGGCTACATTCTGGGGCTGGATACTATGGCAGATATCAACCAGCGTCACGTCGGGGTTGACGCCGAGTATTACCCCCTTAATCGCCGCTACATAGCCATCAGCCAGACCAAAATCGGTCGTTATGGTTATTATGCCACTCATGCTAAAGCCCACCAGACTGATTTGCTATCCAGCGATAAGGGTCACTATGGAGATAATAATGAACAAGACCGCCAGGACGACGGTAAGCTGGAGCAGTGTCTTTTCCACACCCCGCCGGGTGCGATAGACGGTGTCCGCCTGGCCAAAGATACCCCCCAGACCACCACCCCGCACCTGAATCAGGATGACCAGTACCAGCGCCACTGACAGCACTATCTGCGCCACATTGAGATAGAGTTGCATATTATCCTTCCTCAAGCCGCTTCTTTAATAGTTCCCTCACCAGGTTCGGATTTGCCCGACCCCGGGTCGCCTTCATTACCTGCCCGACAAGGAACTTCGCAGCCTGTGCCTTCCCTGCTTTATAGTCAGCCACTGCCTGGCTGTTGCCCTTTATCACGGCAACCACCTCCGCCTCCAGCGCGCCGGTATCGCTTATCTGGCTTAAGCCCCTCTCCCCGATAATATCGTCCGCCGCCCTCCCCGTCCGGAACATCTCCTCAAGCACCGACTTGGCGGTAGCGGTGGTAATAACCGCACTATTGGTAACCTGGAGCAGACCGGCGAGCCGCTCCGGGCTAACCATCTCCCGGAACCCGCCGATATCACAACTGCTGGCATTCATTATACGGCTAGCCTCACCTAAAAGCCAGTTGCTTACCTCCTTGGGGGACATCCGGCTATCCCATTTAAGAACATTCTCAAAGTAATCCGCCATCGCCCTGGCGCCGGTGAGCAGGGCGGCATCATAGAGGGGCAGACCATACTCAGAGACAAACCGGTCACACCGGACATCGGGAAGCTCCGGAAGCTGTGCCCTTATCTCCTCCACCCACTCCCGGCTCAGAGCCAGCGGCGGCAGGTCAGGCTCCGGGAAGTAGCGGTAGTCATGGGCATACTCCTTGCTGCGCTGGGAGACCGTTTTCCCCCTCTCCTCCACCCAGCCCCTGGTCTCCTGAGGCAGTCGTTTGCCCTCTCCCGCCATCTTCCTCTGCCGCTTCTCCTCATATTCCAGCGCCCGGTAGACCGCCCGGAAGCTGTTCATGTTCTTGACCTCCACCTTGGCGAGAAAATCACGGCTGCCCTCGGGGCGGATGCTGATAT
>CAZFCV010000085.1:0-5658 GCA_964517985.1 uncultured Dehalococcoidales bacterium
ATGGCTACAAGCCGCAGTTCTACATCCGCACCAGTGATGTCACCGGCACCATTGAGCTGCCGGAAGGGGTGGAAATGGTCATGCCCGGTGACAATATCACCATGAAGATAAAGCTTATCTACCCGGTGGCGATAGAGCCCGGATTGCGCTTTGCCATTCGGGAAGGAGGCAGGACGGTAGGTGCTGGCACCTTCACCGGGGTCATAGAGTAGCAGTATGGCGAGAAGAAAGACAGAGGCTAGGATTATCATCCACCTCTCCTGCACCGAGTGCCGGGAGAGGACGTATACAACGACCAAAAACAGGAGAAGTGATCCCCATCGGTTAGAGCTTAGAAAGTATTGTCCCCGTTGTCGCACTCATCGGCTTCATCGGGAGGTAAAGTAGTTCTAGGTGAGGGGTTGGTGAGGCTCCCGCTATGACGCAGCATGCTGCCAAGCGAAGTCGCTTCCGGTTCCGGTTTATTGCTGACATCATCGCCGAGTTGAAGAAGGTAGTCTGGCTCACCAGGCGAGAGGCTGCCTATTTGACGGGAATGGTGCTGATTGTCGCCGTTATTGCCGGGCTTGTCTTGGGCGGCATTGATTACGTTTTTTCCCGTCTTGTTGACCTAACACTTCTGGGCGGGTAGAATGGTGCCCGTTGTGGCAGGGAGCACCGGGCGGGGTGGTTCTTGCTGCGTTTAGTAGCCCTCTTTGTGGTGGTCATCTATGGTTGAAGAGCAAAAAGAATGGTTTGCCATCCATACCTACTCCGGGTATGAAGAGCGGGTCAGGCGTAATCTGGAGCAGCGCATCAAGTTCATGGATGCGGTGAGCGATATTGTCCAGATAGTCGTGCCTACCGAGGAGCAGATTGAGGTCCGGGGCGGGCAACGGCGGACCCTGACCAAGCGGATGTTGCCCGGTTATGTCCTGGTGCAGATGCGGCTGACCGACCAGAGCTGGGATATAGTGCGTAATACCCCGGGCGTCACCGGTTTTGTTGCCAGCGGCAACAAGCCGACACCGCTGCTGGAGGAGGAAGTCCACCAGATTTTGCAGCAGACGGAGGAAGCGCCGCGGGTTAAGGTTGGCTTCCGTCAGGGGCAGAGTGTCCGGGTGACCAGTGGCCCCTTTGTTGATTTTGTCGGGACAGTGGATGAGATAAACACGGGAAAGGGTAAGGTCAAGGTGCTCCTGTCCCTGTTTGGGCGGGAGACACCGGTGGAGCTTGAGTTCTTTCAGGTAGAAAAACTCTAGGCTTATTAGTGACGGGGAGACAGAGATGGCAAGGAAGATTAAGGCGATAATCAAGCTGCAGATAGCGGCGGGGAAGGCAAACCCGGCGCCTCCGGTTGGTCCGGCTCTGGGGCAGCACGGGATTAATATCATGGCTTTCTGCAAGGAATACAACGAGCGGACGGCGGCGCAGGCGGGCTCCATTATTCCCGCCGAGATAACCGTCTTTGAAGACAGATCGTTTACCTTTGTTACCAAGACACCGCCGGTTACCGATTTACTGAGGAAGGCATTGGGGGTGGAAAAGGGAGCCGGCACTACCGGTCATGAGAAGGCGGGCGTCTTATCCCGGGACAAGCTTGCCGAGATAGCCCGGCTTAAGGCTAAAGACCTTAATGCCAATAGTGTTGAAGCCGCCGAGCGGATTATTGCCGGGACAGCCCGTAGTATGGGAATAGAGGTGGAGCAGTAAAGTGGCTAAGCATAGCAAGAACTATCTTGAGGCAGCTAAGACGGTTGAGCGGGCAAAAGGCTACCCGCCGCAGGAGGCGATTGAGCTAGCCAAGAAGGCAGCCTTTGCCCACTTTGACGAGACAGTGGAGCTTCACCTGCGGATGGGTGTTGACCCGCGTAATGCCAGCCAGCAGGTGCGCGGTGTTGCCCTTCTCCCTCATGGATTGGGGCGTGAGGTGCGGGTTCTGGTCTTTGCCACGGGTGAAGGGGACAGGACAGCCCGGGCGGCGGGCGCTGATTTTGTTGGCGGTGACGAGCTGATTAAGCAGATTGAAGACGGCTGGCTGGACTTTGATACCGCTATTGCCACCCCGGACATGATGGGCAAGGTGGGCAAACTGGGCAAAATCCTGGGGCGGCGGGGGCTCATGCCCAACCCCAAGTCGGGGACGGTGGTTGCCGCCAATGATTTGCCCCGGGTAATCGGCGATTCCCGCAAGGGGCGGGTGGAGTTCAAGCTGGACCGGACGGCAATTATTCACCTGCCGCTGGGAAAGGTCAGCTTTGAGGGTGACAGGCTGCTGGAGAACCTGGCAACGGTGATAGATGCCGTGGTCCGGGCGAAGCCCACCGGTGCCAAGGGACAGTATATCAGGACGGCGACCCTGACAACGACCATGGGTCCCGGAATAAAACTTGACCTCAGGACGACCCTGGAGCTTGCTTCCGGCGCCTGATGCTGCCGGCAGGGAGACATTGATGGAGGACGTTGCCGTTATCGGGGTGGGGCAGAGCGTTTTCTCTCGCCGGTGCGGGGTGTCGGTCAGGGAGCTGTGCTTTGAAGCCTTCAACGAGGCGATGGAGGGGCTGGGCATCACCACCGATGACATAGATGCCTCCATAACCTGTTCT
Source organism: uncultured Dehalococcoidales bacterium (assembly GCA_964517985.1). GTDB lineage: Bacteria > Chloroflexota > Dehalococcoidia > Dehalococcoidales > W111 > W111. The sequence continues at coordinate 2,586 of CAZFCV010000085.1, forward strand.
GCCCCCGAGTATGACAAGCAGCGGACACCATCAGGCTTGGTTTCCGAGTACCTGGAGCTAACCCCCAAGCCAGCTTTCTATGTTGAGAGCGTCTGCTCTTCCAGCAGTACCGGGCTGAGGGTAGCCTGGTCGCTGATAAAGGCGGGGCTGCACCGGGTGGTTGCCGTAATCGGTTTTCAGAAGATGTCGGAGCTGAGCTCCCGCGAGGCGGCGGAGAGGATGGGACGTGCTGCCGACATAATCTGGGAATCCCCCTTTGGTATCACCATGCCCTCCGGATATGCCCTGTATGCCCGTGCCCATATGGCGGCTTACGGCACCACGGCGGAGCAGCTGGCGAAGATAAGAGCCAAGAACTCATACTACGGGGCGCGGAACCCCAAGGCTACCTACCGCAAGGAGCTTGCGGTGGCTGATGTGCTGGCTTCAGACCCGGTTGCCCTGCCGCTTAGGGTATATGATTGCTGTGCCAATGCCGACGGTGCTTCCTGCATCATTCTGGCTCGGGGCGACGTTGCCCGGAGTGCCCGCCGCCTCCCCATCTGGGTTATCGGGCTGGGGGCGGCGACGGACACCATGACCATGTCGGGGAGGAAGACGCTCACCGGGCTGCGCTGCGCCCGGGAGGCAGCCCGGCAGGCTTATGATATGGCTGGTGTTGAGCCGCCGGATATTGATGTCGCCGAGGTTCATGATTGCTTCACCATAGCTGAGCTTATGGCTTATGAAGACCTGGGCTTTGCCCCGCCCGGCGAGGGAGTCCGCCTTATTGAGGAGGGCGAGACCTACGCCGAGGGCAGGATACCGGTAAACGTTGACGGCGGTCTCCTGTCCAAGGGGCATCCTGTCGGGGCTACCGGCGGCTCGCAGATTAGAACCATTGTCCGCCAGCTCCGGGGGGAGGCAACCGAAGCCCAGGTGAAGGGCGCCGAGCTTGGTCTGGTGCACAATATCGGTGGCGTTGGCTTGTACGGTAATGTTACTATTTTGAGGAGATAGAATGGGCTTTGACCGTTTCGGCGCTCTTAGCTTCACCACGGAGTCCCGGGCGGCGGATTTTGTTACCTATCTGGAGCGGGGCAGGGTAATGGCAACCCGGTGCCGGGGGTGCGGGACGGAGCACTTCCCGCCGAAGATGGACTGCCCCCGCTGCCTGTCCGGTGATGTGGCGTGGTTTGAGGTTACCGGCACGGGCAGGCTAGCTACCTATGCCGTGGTCAACTATGGGCCCACCGGGTTTGAGGGGGATACCCCCTATACCCTGGCGGTAGCCGATTTTGGCGGCTTGCGCCTCTTTGGCAGGCTGAGCCGGGAGGTTGGCGAGGGTGATATCCGGGTCGGCATGGAGCTCAAGGTGGCTCCGGTGACCTTGCCGGATAACAGGATAGCCTACCAGTTTCAGCCGGTTTGACGGAGCATCAGCATTGACAGCAGGAGGAGATAATATGGTTGGTATTACTGCCTACGGCGCCTATTTACCTCTGTGGCGGCTGGGCAGGGAGGCGCTTGCCCAGGGTGGTAGCGGGGAAAAGGCTATCGCTAACCTTGACGAGGACAGTATAACCATGGCGGCAGCGGCGGCGATAGACTGCCTGAACGGGGTGGAGCGGGGAGCGGTGGACGGTCTCTTCTTTGCCTCAACCACCTCCCCCTACCGGGAAAAGCTGGCGGCGACCACGGTTGCCATGGCGGCTGACCTGCGGCGGGATATGGCGACCGCCGACTTTGCCCACTCCCTGCGTGCCGGCACCGGCGCCCTGCTGGCGGCATTGAACGCCGTAAAAGCCGGCTCGGCGAAGAACGTGCTGGTGGTTGCCAGTGACTGTCGCCTGGGGACACCGGGCTCGGCTCTGGAGCAGAGCTTCGGGGACGGGGCGGGTGCCCTGCTCGTCGGGGACAGTGATGTCATTGCCACCGTGGAGGATAGCTATTCCGTCTCCAACGAGATGCTTGATGTATGGCGGGCGGATGGTGATACCTTTGTCCGCACCTGGGAGGAGAGGTTCACCACCAGTCAGGGTTACCTGCCGGTCATGGCGGAGGCGGTATCCGGGCTGCTGAAGAAGTGCAATCTTACCCCCCAGGATTTCGCCCGGGCGGTGTTCTACTCCCCGGATGCCCGGCGTTATACCGAGCTGGCGCGGAGCCTGGGCTTTGATGCCAAGACCCAGGTGCTTGACCCGCTGGTTAACGTAATGGGAAACACCGGCACCGCCCTGCCCCTGATGCTGCTGGTGGCGGCGCTGGAAGAGGCGAAGCCCGGTGACCGTATCCTGCTGGCAAGCTATGGCGATGGCAGTGATGCCTTCGTCCTGCGGGTGACGGAAAATATAGAGAAGCTGGGGAGCCGGCGGGGCATGAAGGAGCACCTGGGCTCAAAGCGGGTAATTACTGATTACCGGCAGCACCTCATCTGGCGGGGAATACTGCCGGTAGAGCCGCGCAAGGAGACGCCTTCCTATATATCAGCCCCGGCGCTGTGGCGGGAGCGTGATGCCAACCTGCGCCTGCAGGGGGTCAGGTGCCAGGCCTGCGGCACAATCCAGTACCCACCGCAGCGGGTGTGCGTCAAGTGCCACAGCAAAGACCATTTTGAGCCCTACCGCCTCTCCGACCGGAGGGCAAGGATATTTACCTTTTCCATGGACTACATAACCACCCCCATGCTGGAGCGCCCCATAGTTACCGTCACCATTGACTTTGACGGCGGGGGCAGGATGCAGTGCTACATGACCGACCGTGATGTGGAGCAGATAGAGCCCGGGCTGCCCGTGGAGATGAGCTTCCGCAAGCTCTTCTTCAAGAACGGGATACACAACTACTTCTGGAAGGCTATTCCAATACGGGCTTAAATATGGTAAAGTAATGAGGGAAATCTTGGAGATGGCTAGTGCAGGGTATCAGGGATAGAGTTGCCATAGTGGGCATGGGCTGCACCAGGTTTGGTGAGCTGTGGGATAAGAACCACCGCGACCTGGCGGTTGATGCCAGCTATGAGGCTTTTGAGGACGCCGGTATTGGGCCGAAGGACGTTCAGATGGCGTGGTATGGCAGCCGGGAGAGCGGCTTCACC
>CAZFCV010000086.1:0-5612 GCA_964517985.1 uncultured Dehalococcoidales bacterium
CTCCAGCTCGCTGGCTACGGCATCTTCGGGCAGTTTTCCCCGCCCGGTCTCCCGGGTGCTGCGGGCGGCTTCCCTGCCGGCGATGGCGCCGAATACCCACAGCTCGGTGAGGGCATTCCCGGAGATGCGGTTGGCGCCGTGAATGCCGGCACAGACCTCGCCGGCGGCGTAGAGACCGGCGACGGGGGTCTGCGCCCTTTCGTCTATCTTCACCCCGCCCATCTGGAAGTGGACGGTGGGGGCAACGTAGCACCGCCGTGCGCCGCGCCGTACCTCCCTGGGCAGGAGGGGCTCCAGCATCGCCATCCTTTCCGCGGTGACACCGCTGAGGTCCAGGGCGACGCCCTGCCCGAAGCCCAGCCCGTCCCTCACCTCCCGGGCTATCGCCTGGCTGAGGCGGTCTCTGGTCAGCAGTTCCGGGCGGGCGAGACCATGCCTGGCGACAATATCCTCGCCGTGGCTGTTGAGGAGCCTGCCGCCGGCGTCAAGGAGGAGGCATTCGTAGAATACCGCCGGGGTTCCCGAGCCGAGGCTGGTGGGGTAGAACTGGACAAACTCCATATCCAGCAGCGGCACCCCCGCCTCGCTGGCGAGTACATAGCCGTCGCCGGTAGACCCGGCGGTGTTGTCGGTGCGTTGGTAGACCTGCCCCAGCCCCCCGCTGGCCAGGATGACCGCCGGGGCGGAGAAGACAAAGACCTGCCCGAGGGCATCTATCCCCACCGCCCCCACCACCCGGTCTCCCTTCTTCAGCAGCCGGCTTATCAGGACACCCTCCGCAAATTTAACCCCCTGGCTCAGGGCGTACTGCCGGAGGGGGAGGGTGAAATCGGTGCCGAACGCCTTTTCTCCGAAGAGCACCCTGGGGTGGCTATGCCCCGGGTCCTGGGAAAGGGCTAGCCACGGGGTTTCTTCTGAAGTGGTATATCTTACCCCGAAGCGGCTCAGTTCCCGGCTCTCTGCCGCCGCTTCCTGAGCCATTATCTCCACCAGCGTCTGGTTGCCGAGGAAGCCGCCCTGCTCAATGGTATCTACCAGGTGCTGCTGCGGTGAGTCCCCGCCCGAAATTGCGGCGGCGAAGCCCCCGCCGGAGATGGTGGTATTGCTCCCGTAGCCGACCCGGGACTGGGAGGCGAGCAGCACACTGGCGCCGTGTTCCCGGGCGGCAATACCGGCTCTAAGCCCCGCCCCACCGCCGCCGATAATCAGCACGTCCGTGTTGATGGTGTTTGGGGATTCCGCTTTCATATTACCCCCCCGGGCTTTGCCCCGTGTCTGTTTTGCAGTTTACAATAAAGCCATGCTCAAGGCAACTGCTGGGGGGGTTATTGTCTTGTTTTGTGGGCGGTGCTATAATCAGGCTTAAAGCAGCCCGGGAGCGGTGTGGCGGTACAATGGTGTTGCCTGTTTATAGCCTGGTTCTTCGGGCGTGATTAACCTTAATGAGGAGGGTGAAGATGCACATGCGTGATGTCATGACGACCAACGTGGTCACCATCCCGAGTAAAACCAGCATCGCCGATGCCAAGAGGATTATGGAGGCACACCGCATCCGCCGGCTGCCGGTGGTGGATAAGGGGAAGCTGGTTGGCGTGGTGACCGAGCGGCGCCTGGAGCACGTCTCTCCCTCCAAGGCGACCTCACTTACCGTCTGGGAGCTGAGCTATCTTCTGGACAAGACCCCGGTACGGGATATCATGGAGAAGGATGTCATCACCGTACCCCCGGACATGAGTGCCGAGGAGGCAGTGGCGCTTGCCCAGTCCCACCGGGTAGGCTCACTGGTGGTGATTGAGGATAGCCGGGTGGTGGGTGTAGTCACCACCAATGACTTCTTCTACCGGATTGTCAACCCGATTCTCGGTCTGGGTCTGCCGGGTACCCGTATTGAGGTCACCGGTGGTGGTGAGACCGGGGCGCTGGAGGAGATAGTCTCTACCATAAACAGGCTTGGCTTGAAGATTGTCACCCTCCACATTGAGCACCTGCCGAAGGCAACGGAGAAGGATGTCTGTGTGCACGTTGACACCGAGGATGTGAGCCAGCTAATGGCTGAGTTGCGGGGTAAGGGATACTCGGTAGGGGTGCGGCAGCGCTAGGCTGTTTAGGTCTTTCTATGGCTAAGCAGCGGATTGATAGCCTGATGGTGGCGAGGGGGCTGGTGGAGAGCCGGGCTAAGGCTCAGGCGTTAATTATGGCGGGTGAGGTGGTGGCGGGGGGGAAGGAAATCGTTAAGCCGGGAACACTTGTCGATGAGGCGGCGGAGGTTACCATAGCCAAGCCGCCTCCTTTTGTGAGCCGCGGTGGCTTCAAGCTTGACCACGCCCTGGAGCAGTTCCAGCTTGATGTCTCGGCTCGGGTGGCGGCTGATGTCGGGGCGTCAACCGGCGGCTTTACCGACTGCCTGCTCCAGCGGGGGGCATGCCGGGTCTATGCCATTGATGTCGGCTACGGGCAGCTGGACTATCGCCTGCGGCAGGACCCGCGGGTGGTGGTCATGGAGAGGGTGAATGCCCGCTATCCCATTCCGCTGCCGGAGAAGCTGGACCTGGCTGTCCTGGACCTGGCATTCATCTCCGTGGAAAAGATAATACCCCCCGTGGTCAACCTGCTTGGTGATGGTGGTTATTTGCTGGTGCTTATCAAGCCGCAGTTTGAGGCAAAGCGGGGGGAGGTGGGCAGGGGAGGGGTCATCAAAAACCCGTTGTTGCATGCCCGTGTTCTGGGACGGTTTATCGCCTGGGCGGTGGAGCACGGCTTTAGATTGGGGGGAGTGGTGGCGTCACCTGTCCCCGGCGCCTCCGGTAACCGGGAGTTTTTTGTCCTGCTGAGATTGACATAATGTTGATAAAAGCCGTTTCTCTGGAGGTGGATAGCCTGCATATTGCCGGCCGGCTTTACCTGCCGGATGGGCTAGCGCCCGGCACTGCGGTCGGTATCTGCCACGGCGTCCCTTCGGGCAATCCTCCTGACCCTGATGACGGCGGCTATCCCCGGCTTGCGGAAAGGCTCTGCGGGGAGGGGATGGTGGTCTTTATCTTCAACTTCCGGGGTACCGGGGCGAGCGGCGGTAATTTTGATATCCGGGGCTGGACAGCCGACCTTGGGGCGGTGGTTGATTATCTCTCTGCTCTGCCGGGGGTGGACAGGATAGCGCTGCTTGGCTTCAGTGCCGGGGCGGCGGTGGCGATAGATGTCGCCGCACGGGACGAGCGGGTCTCGGCGGTTGTTGCCTGTGCCTCGCCGGCACGGTTTACCCTGTTTACCGGGGTGGGTGATATTCAACCGCTTATTGAGCGGTTTCGCAGCACTGGCATAATCCGGGACAGGGACTTTCCCCCTTCTATTCCGGAGTGGCAGGATGGCTTCCGGTTGATCAGCCCGGTTGACCGTGTCGCTGATATTGCCCCCCGTCCCCTGCTCCTGGTGCATGGCGATAAGGACGACGTGGTGGATGTCAGCCATGCCCGTAGTCTATATGATGGAGCCGGGGAGCCCAGGGAGCTGGTTATAGTTGAGGGTGCCGGGCACCGCCTGCGCCGTGATGAGCGGGCAATGGCGGTGGTTATCAACTGGCTGAAATCACGGTGCGGCTTGGGCTAGCCGTGGCAATTGGCATACCGGCGGGGTGATGGGTTAAAATATATGTAGAGGCAGAATATATCCCCCGGGGGGAGGGTGGCTGTGAAAAGGGTAATCGCGAGCGTGGCTGTTCTGGTTTTTGGCCTTTTCCTGAGTTTGATAGGTGGCTGTAATGGAGGTGGCAGTATGGACGGGACGGAAGGACTGGAGCCGGTGGAGGTCAGGGAATACGAAGGCAAAGACCTCTCCTCAATAAACGACTTCCGGGAAAACTCCATAAGGGGCCCGCAGCACGTAGAGATAGAGGATTACCGGCTTGAAATCACCGGACTGGCAGATAATCCCCGGAGCTATACCTACGACGACATCCTCGGGAGCCTTCAGCCCTATGAAAAGGTGGTAACGCTGGACTGTGTGGAGGGGTGGAGTGTCACCATTCTCTGGGAGGGCGTGCTGGTCAGGGATTTGCTGGCGGAAGCGAGCCCCACGCCAGAGGCGAAGGTAATCATATTTCATGCCTACGATGGATATACCACCTCGTTGCCCCTGGATTATATTCTGGATAACAACATAATCATGGCTTACCGGATGAACGGGGTTACCCTCCTGCCGGAGAGGGGCTTTCCTTTTCAGCTCGTTGCCGAGAGCAAATGGGGCTATAAGTGGATAAAGTGGATAACCAAGATAGAGCTCTCTGATGACGAAGACTACCAGGGTTACTGGGAAAGCCGGGGGTATTCCGACAGCGCCGATTTGGACGAGCCGTTCTTTGACTAGTATAATGAAACAACGCTGTCTCAGAAGAACAATACGCTGGCTGCTAGCCATTGCCATAGTAGTCTTTCTCGTCACTGGCTTTGGTATTACCGAGTTCCGGGTTGTGGAAACCATGACCTTTGGCTGGCTAACCAAGAGTGTTGCCTTCAGGATTCATACCAGCCTGGCTCTATGGGTGCCGCTTCTGGTCCTGCTGGTTCTGCATATTGGCTCCTCATATATTTTCCGGGCGGGGAGCCGGGGGGGCGCTACGAAGACGGGACTAAATTGACGGGTGGCGGGCAAATCGGCTATAATTAAGGTGGCGAACGGAGAGGCAAGAGGTATTGCACGAGAGCTGCGGCGTTTTTGGTATCTATGCCCCCGATGAGGATGTAGCCCGACTTACCTTTTTCGGACTCTTTGCCCTCCAGCACCGTGGCCAGGAAAGCGCCGGCATCGCCACTACCGATGGTCGGCGTCCCCGCGTCCATGCCCGGATGGGCTTGGTATCTCAGGTGTTTGACGAAGATGCCCTGGCCCGGCTTGCCGGCAACATTGCCATCGGTCATACTCGCTACTCCACCCGGGGTTCCAGCCGGATAGCCAATGCCCAGCCGCTTGTTGTCGGCAGGGGCGCCAATACCATTGCTGTCGCCCACAACGGGAATATCGTTAATGCCGAGTACCTGCGCCAGGAGCTTGTCGAGCAGGGCTATACCTTTAATACCTCTACCGATACCGAGGTTATTGCCAATCTTATCCTCTCCTCTCACGAGAAGGACTGGGTTGACCGGATACGCTACGCCACGCACCGGCTTCAGGGAGCCTATTCCCTGGACATACTGCTCCACAACAAGCTGTTTGCCGTTCGTGACCCGTTTGGTGTGCGCCCCCTGTGCCTGGGCGCTATTAATGGCGGCTTCGTTGTCGCCTCGGAGACCTGTGCCCTGGACCATATCGGGGCTAATTTTATCCGCGAGGTTGAGCCGGGCGAGATTGTCTCCATTTCGGAGAATGGCATTGAGAGTAACCCTGAACCGGGAGACAGAAGGGCGCAGTGTATCTTTGAGTATATCTACTTTGCCCGTCCCGATAGCCTGATTAACGGCCGGCTTCTTTACTCGGCTCGTCTTGCCATGGGTGAAGGGCTGGCGGAAGAGTACCCGGTGGATGCCGACCTGGTTATGGGGGTGCCTGATTCGGCGACCGTTGCCGGCGTTGGTTATTCCCACCGCTCCGGAATACCGGTGGGTGAGGGGCTGCTTAAGAAC
>CAZFCV010000087.1:0-5593 GCA_964517985.1 uncultured Dehalococcoidales bacterium
TGCTCCACGTTATTGACCTGTGGGGCTATTATAGCCAGAACCCGGGGCAGATAGTTGGCTTTGCCGGCTTGACCATCTACGGGGCTGTCCTGGGGGCTACCCTGGCGGTGTGGATTTACAGCCGGATTGCCCGGTTCCAGTTTGGCTACCTGGCGGACGCCGTGGCGCCGGGCGTCATCCTGGCTCAGGCGGTGGGCAGGGTGGGCTGCCTTCTGAACGGCTGCTGCTACGGCGGTGAGACCTCGTTGCCCTGGGGCATTACCTATACCCACCCGGGTAGCACCTGCCCGGTCGGGATAGTCGTTCACCCGACGCAGGTCTATGAAATTATCTTCAATCTGCTTGTCTTCGGCTTGCTCTTCAAGCTGCGGGGGCGGCTCAAGCCGGAGGGCTCGCTGTTCCTTGTCTACCTGAGCCTCTACTCGCTGTGGCGCCTGGCTATTGGCTTCCTGCGGGAGGGGACACCCTTCCTCTTCGGCTTGCAGCAGGCTCAGGTCATTGCCATAATTGTCCTGGTTATTGCCATCCCGATACTGGTTTTGCGGGCGCGGTGGGTGAGGACGGGGTAAAGTCCAGGATATTGAGCCTCAGTTTCTCCTCCCCGCCCCAGCGGTCCAGCTCCAGGTTGAAGGCGATGTCAAGGCGGGGGGACACCTCGCTCAGGCAGTCCCCCAGACGGAAGGCGACCCCGTCCCACATCGTTCCCCCCTGCCTCAGCTTCAGCCTCAGGTGGTCGCCGTTACTGCCCATGGTGCGGCAGTCAACGACCTCCACCCCGCAGCTGAGGAAGACCGGTATCGGGTTGCCCTGCCCGAAGGGGGCTAGCTGCTGAATCTGGGGGAAGGTATCCCCGCCCAGTTCCGGCAGGGTGACCTCGGCTTCGATATCCAGGCTGGGGCGGAGGTCAACCCCCTCCAGCTCGGTGGCGGCTAGCCCGGTGAGGTATTCCCGGAGGTGGGGCAGGTTGCGGGTGAGGAGGCTAAAACCGGCTGCCTGGGAGTGCCCGCCGAAGTGGAGGAGCAGACGGCGGCACTGGTTTAGGGCAAGGATGATATTGAATTCGGGGATGCTGCGGCAGCTGCCGCTGCTTACCTGCTCGCCGACCTTGATGACAACCGCCGGGCGGTAGAACTCCTCTGCCAGCCGGCTGGCGACCAGCCCGGCGATTCCGGGCGGGATTTCCCGGTCCGTGGCGGTTAGCAGTGGCAAGACCCCCTGCGCCACCACCTGCTCCCTGGCTCTGGCTTGTGCCCTCTCGGTCAGCCTCTGCCGTTCCGAGTTTTTCTGGTCCAGCCATGCCGCCAGCTCGTGCGCCTCCCGGGGCGAGTCGGTCATCAAAAGATTGTAGCTGGTCATGGCGTGGGCGAGCCTGCCGGCGGCGTTTAACCGCGGGGCGATGACCCAGGAGATACTCCCGGCGTCAAGATTGCCGGTGTCCATCCCGACACTGGCGACGAGCTCCCGGAGCCCCAGGCGGGGGGTGGCGTTGATTATCTTGAGCCCTTCCTTGACCAGATAGCGGTTTTCCCCCAGTAGCGGCGCCATGTCGGCGACCGTGCCCAGGGCGGCCAGGTCTATTATCTCGTCCCGCTGCTCCTCCCTGCCGATGCCCTGAAAAAGGGCTTGCCGCAGCTTGAGGGCTACCCCGGCGCCGGTCAGCGGGGAGAAGGGATAGGCGGAATCATCCCGCTTGGGGTTGACCACCGCTGCCGCTGGCGGCAGGGTGTCCAGGGGGGTGTGGTGGTCGGTGATAACGATATCCAGCCCCATCTTGCTTGCCCGCTTGACCTCTCTCAGGGCGGTGATGCCGCAGTCAACGCTTATAACCAGGCTGATACCCTGCCGGTGCAGGTTCTCCAGGGCTCTTGTCTTCAGCCCGTAGCCCTCGGTCAGGCGGTGCGGGATGTAGGGGATAGCCCTGCCGCCGAGGGCTTCCAGCCCGTGGACAAGCAGGGCGGTGCCGGTGATGCCGTCTACGTCAAAGTCGCCGTAGACGGCGATGTTTTCCCCGGAGAGCAGCGCCTGGTAGACCCTGCCCACTGCCTGGTGCATGTCGGGCAGCAGCCAGGGGTCGCCGCACAGACGGCTGTCGGCGCTCAGGAATAGCTCCAACGAGGAGGACTCGGTGAGGCACCGGTTGTAGAGCAGCTGCCGGAGCAGGGGGGAGAAGCCGGAAATGCCCGCCGGCGGTATATCCGGAGCCGGCGGCAGCAGATTCCAGCGCGTGTGGTTCAAGCTCACCCCTCAGCGTATTTCTGCAACACCAGAACCGAGTTGTGCCCCCCGAAGCCGAAGGTGTTGGAGAGAGCCGCCGTGACGTCGCTGCGGCGGGCGGTGTTGGGGACATAGTCCAGGTCGCACTCGGGGTCGGGGTGGTCAAGGTTAATCGTTGGCGGTATTATGCCGTGCTGGATAGCCATTACCGCTATCGCCGCCTCAACGGCACCGGCGCCGCCCAGGAGGTGCCCCAGCATTGACTTGGTGGAGCTTATCGGTATTTTGTAGGCGTGGTCGCCGAACACCTTCTTTATGGCGATAGTCTCTATCTTGTCGTTCAGCGGTGTTGAGGTGCCGTGGGCGTTGATGTAGTTAATCTCGGCCGGGCTGAGCCCGGCTTTATCCAGCGCCATCTGCATTGCCCTGACTGCCCCCTCGCCGTCTTCCGATGGCTGGGTAATGTGGAAGGCATCGCCGGTGGCACCGTAGCCGACAATCTCGGCGAGGATGTTCGCCCCGCGTGACCGGGCGTAGGGGAGGCTCTCCAGGACAAGGATGGCTGCCCCCTCGCTGAGGACAAAGCCATCACGCCCGGTATCAAAGGGGCGGGACGCCAGCTGCGGGGCATCATTCCTTGTGGAGAGGGCGCGGTTGGCGGTGAAGGCGGAAATACCGATGGGGCACACGATTGCCTCGCTGCCGCCGGTGAGCATTACTTCGGCATCACCGCGCCGGACAATTTCAAAGGCGACCCCGATGGCGTCCGAGCTGCTGGAGCAGGCTGATGTGGTGGCGAAATTGGGACCCTTAACCCCGAGGGCAATGGATATCTGGGCGGACCCCATGTCGGAGCCGAGGGTTGCCGCCAGGAAGGGGCTTACCCGCCCCGGCCCCTGCTCGAGCAGCACCCGCATCTGCTCCGAGAGGGTGGAAAGCCCCCCCGCCCCGCTGCCCGCCAGAACCCCGATTGTATCCCGGGTATCGTCATTAATCTTCAGCTCCGCCTTCTCCACCGCCTCTATTGCCGCCGCCACTGCCAGCTGGGCAAAGCGGTCCATGCGGCGGGCATCCTTGCGGTTGATGTAGGTGGTAGGCTCAAATCCCTTGACCTCACCGGCGAACCTGGTATCAAACCCCTCGGCGTCAAACAGGGTGATGTAGTCAATGCCGGACTTGCCGGCGATGAGACCCTCCCAGGTAGTGGCGGTAGTCAAGCCGAGCGGGCTCAGGATGCCTATCCCGGTGACGACAACCCTGTTATTGGCGTTACTTATCACTTTTACTCCCTTCAAAGGGCACGGGCAGGAAGTCCCGCTAGCCCCTTCTAAATGTCATTTAACATGCTAGCAGCATCTCTAGTGCTGCCCTATATTTTGCCATAATTTCGGCTCATCCGCAAGAAAGCCTTCTCTTTCGCCACACCGGTTTGACCGTGTTAAATAGTAAAGGTGTATAATTACTCCGGTTACCCTTTTTCAACAGGGACTGAGGATGGTGGCATGGCAGACGGGCAGAGGACGGCAGCCGTTTACCTGGATACCATAGGCTGCAAGCTCAATCAAGCCGATACCGAGCTCCTGGCGAGGCAGTTTGCCGATGCCGGCTACCGGCTGGCAGCCTCGGCGGGCGAGGCGGATGTCTATATCCTCAATACCTGCACGGTTACCCATGTTGCCGATGGCAAGTGCCGCCGCCGGCTCCGCATGGTTCGCCGGCGGAACCCCGGCGCCCTGATTATTGCCACGGGTTGCTATGCCGAGCGCGCCCCCGAGGAGGTAGCCCGGGCGGGCGGGGTTGACCTTGTTATCGGCACCGGGGAGAAGTCAGACCTGGTCCGGGCGGTGGCGGAGGCGGGCAGAGCCGGGGCACCGGCTGTGGAAGCAGGGTATGCGGCGGGCAAACATACCGGGCGGACGCGTGCCTTTATCAAGGCTCAGGATGGCTGCAACAGCCCCTGTGCCTACTGCATTGTACCCCTGGTGCGGGGCGGGGAGAGGAGTATATCTAGCGAAGAGGTTGTTGCCGGGGTCAGGGACAGGGTTGACGGTAACTATAAAGAGGTAGTCCTAACGGGAACGAAAATAGGCTCATATCACCATGATGGTGCCGACCTTACCGGCTTGCTGCGGCGTATTCTGGCGGAGACCGGCGTCAGCCGGTTGCGCGTCTCCTCTCTTCAGCCCCGGGAAATCACCCCCGAGCTTATAGGGCTATGGAGTGATGAGAGGCTGTGCCCCCACTGTCACCTCTCCCTGCAGAGTGGCAGTGACAGCGTGCTGGAGCGGATGAAGCGGCGCTACTCCACCGCTGACTACCGGCAGGCGGTATCCCTGATTCGGGAGGGGCTGCCGGAGGCAGCCATAACCACCGATATTATCGCTGGCTTTCCCGGCGAGACTGACCGGGAGTTTGAGGATAGCTTCAGCTTCTGCCGCCAGCTTGAATTTGCCCGGATTCATGTCTTTCCCTACTCGCTGCGCTCCGGCACCGAGGCGGCGGGCATGCCGCCGGTGGCGGAGGGGGCTAAAAGGCGGCGAGCGGAGCGGATGCTCTCCTTAGCCGGGGAAAGTGCGCTGAACTTCCGCCGGGGGTTTCTGGGGAGGACGATGGCGGTGTTGTGGGAAAAGCAGTCGGCTGGTGTCTGGTCCGGGCTCACCGGCAACTACATCAAGGTATATGCCAGAAGCAGCGAGGACCTGACCAACCGGTTGCTCCCGGTAAAGCTGGTGGACATCAGGGGTGACGGGGTGTGGGGGGAGGTTTGATGGCGGAAAAATGTTCTTGTTGATAATAAAGCGGTTTGCTGGCTTCTACCGGAGGCGCTTAGCGCAGCGGCGGGATATGGTCGGCATGTTCCCCCACAAATATGCCACCCACTGCCCAGTTATGCCATGAGTAATCAAGGAATATGATATTTATACGCTCCGGCGGGATGCCGGTATCCGCCAGGACCTTATACATGGCATCCAGAGCCTGCTTCTTGTGGCGGGCGAGGAACAGTTCCGGGAAAACGGCAATGGTGATGAATACGGTAGGTTTATATTCTTCTGACTGGAGTGTGCCACCCACCGCCCAGGTATGCCTGGGGGCATCCTTGAAGATAACGTTAATGCGTTCCTGGAGGACGCCTATATCCAGCAGGGCATTGGTAGCGGCTTCCACCAGCTTCTGCCGCTGCTCGGCGCTTAATGTTCCCTCAGGGGATTCAACGGTTACCAGTGGCATAACTTGCTCCTTTCTCTTAATCTGGGGAAATATTATCTCCTGCCGGGCGGTGGTGTCAATGCTGATAGTGGGGAGGCAGACGAGAAGGGGCTCACCAGCGCGCCTAGAGGGATTCGAACCCACGACCCTCGGTTCCGAAGACCGATGCTCT
>CAZFCV010000088.1:0-5545 GCA_964517985.1 uncultured Dehalococcoidales bacterium
GGTGAGTCTTCAAGCTACCAACAACCAAGCAATACCATCCGCGGACAAGACCGGAGCCGACGGCTTCCGGAAGGTGCCAGACACCCTCCAGCGGGATATCACCGCCGGGGAAGGTGACGTGAACCTGCCTCAAGCCTCCCCTCTCCCTCCTTCGCCCTCTTTCCTCCCCTGCCACCAGGCTTTGAGCCGGGCCGCTATCTGCTTCTCAAACCCCTGGTCGCCCGGGGTGTAGTAGCGTTTGCCCTTAAGGGAATCCGGCAGGTGCTCCTGGGGGACGAAGTGCCCCGGGTAGTTGTGGGCATACTTATAACCCTTGCCATAGCCGATGTCCTTCATCAGCGCTGTTTCCGGGTTGCGCAGGTGCAGCGGTACCGAGGCATCGGGCCCCTGCTTTACCTCCTCCTGAACCCGGGAGTATGCCTGGTAGAGTGAGTTGCTCTTCGGCGCTGTCGCCAGATAGACCACCGCCTGGGCGAGCGCCAGATTGCCCTCGGGCATACCAATGAAGTGGACTGCCTGCTGGGCAGCCATGGCAACCACCAGCGCCTGGGGGTCAGCCATGCCGACATCCTCGGAGGCAAAGCGAACCAGGCGGCGGGCAATATACAGCGGGTCTTCACCCGCCTCAACCATCCTCGCCAGCCAGTACAGCGCCGCATCCGGGTCGGAGCCCCGCATGGACTTGTGCAGGGCGGAGATGAGGTCATAGTGCTGGTCGCCCGCCTTGTCGTAGCGCAGCGCCCGGCGCTGGATGGCATCCTCAACGGTGGGCAGGGAAATAGAGCGCTTCCCGCCGGGAGAGGGCGGTGTTGCCAGCGCTGCCATCTCCAGGGCATTAAGGGCAATGCGGGCATCGCTGCTGGACATGGTGATAAGGTGCACCATGGCATCGTTATCCAGTTCCACGTTCAACGTTCCCAGACCCTTAAGCTTGTCCCGCAGCGCCCTCAGGATTATGACCCGTATCTCGCCATCGGCAAGCGGGTTGAGGGGAAACACCTGGCACCGGGAAAGGAGGGGGGAAACGACCTCAAAGGAGGGGTTTTCGGTGGTCGCCCCGATGAGGGTGATGGTGCCGTCCTCAACAAAGGGCAGGACGGCGTCCTGCTGGGCTTTATTGAAGCGGTGAATCTCGTCTATAAAGAGGATTGTCTTCCGCTGGTAGAGCCGGTAGCGCTCCCTGGCTTCCTCTATTATCCGGCGCAGGTCGGCAACGCCGGCGCTGACGGCGCTTATCGGGCTGAAGTGGGAATTGGTGGTGTTGGCGACGATATACGCCAGGGTGGTCTTGCCGCTGCCCGGGGGGCCCCACAGGATGACCGACGGGAGCTGCCCGTGCTCAATAGCCTTGCGCAGCACCCGCCCCTCCCCGACAATATGCTCCTGCCCGACAAACTCATGGAAGCTGGCGGGCCTCATCCGGGCCGCCAGCGGCGCCTCTTTGCCCTTCAGTTCCCCCGCCTTCTGCTCAAACATATCCATAACCAAGCCATCCTAACCCCCTCAATCCCCCTCCTGCCACCTAGATGCCCTCGCTCCAGGCAGCCATCTTCGCCATGTACTCCCTGGCGGCTTGCCCGGCGGTCTCCCGGTCCATGTTCTGGGTCATCATCATGAAGCCAACCATGCCCTCGTAGACCTCCTCGCGGCTCTTGAGGCTGCCGTCCGGTTTGGTGCAGCGGGCACAGTATATATTTGCCGGGTTGCCGCCGCCAAAGTCCTCCAGATTGACCATGGGCATACCGCAACTCATGCAGCTTTTGGCAGTAATCTGGTTGAATGTCAGCATGTAGCCGTCAATATCCGCCACAGTGAAGTCCCGGATGCCGTAGGGCTCATCCTTTATGTCAAATACAAACCCGACCCCCTTCTTTTTCAGCTCGTTGTAGTAGCCATCAATATCGCCGTCAATCTGCATATAGAATGTCACGCCAACGCCCAGCTTCTCCCCGCTGCCGATACCCATATTCTGCGCCGGCAGAAGCATGAGAACCATCCCGTCAAGGGAAAGGTCGGCATACTCCGGGTTGGTGGCATCGGGGAAACACATCCCCAGCTTGAAGCCGAGAGAGTCCCGGTAGAACCCAATCGCCTTCTTCATGTCCCTTACCGCCAGTGTCGGGGAAAGATAGCCCATTTTTTAACCTCCTTGGCTTTTGTTGTCGCCTAGCCTATGATTATATCATCCAGGGCTCGCTTGGGAACATGGTGCCCGCCAGCGCTATCGCGCCAGTAGCGGATGTCCCCATCGGGGCCGGCTTCCTCCACCACCGCCGTCTCCCCGGGCTTGCCCAGCGCCAGCACGAGCAGTATCTCATAGCGGGGCGGGAGCCCCAGGGCATCACCAAGCCCTTTACCATCCACGGTACTCATTATACAGCCCCCCAGCCCCCTCTCCGCTGCCCCCAGCATGATACTCTGTGCCGCTATCCCGGAGTCACAGTCAAAGGCAGGGCATATCTCCCTGTCCCCCAGCACAATGATATACGCCGACGGCCTCTCCCCCTCTTCCGGGCCCTGCCAGTCCTTGAGATACCCCGCCCAGGTGGGGAGGTGGGAAAATATCAGGGCATTCTTCTCCGGCTCGCTGGAGAGGATATAGCGCAGCGGCTGCATATTGCCGGCTGATGCCGATAGCCGGGCAAGGTCAACCAGCTCCCTGAGGGTCTCCATCGCCACCGGCACTCCCTGATGGAACCGCCGATAGCTCCGGTTCTTCGCTATCAGGTCTCTTAGCACCCTCACCCCCTGTGTCCCCCTCTCCCTCAAGGGAGAGGGGGATGTTTTCTAAAGAGGGGCTTCGCCCCTCTAAAACTCCCCGCAAGCCTGCTCGGGCTTCCTATCTCTCACTCATACCGCTTTACCTCAAAGCGGTAGAGCTTTATCGGCTCGTCGGGGGATATGCCTGCCTTGAGGCAGCAGATGTTTATCTGCTGGTCAGCGCTGTCCACCCCCTCCAGGTCAGGAAGCAGCAAGCCCCGCCGAATACCACACTCAACAATGACGCCATACTTCCCGGGGTCAAGCTGTTCCCGGCTCTCCACCGGCTCGGGCTCGGTGAGGACATCCACGCCGTAGCTGAGGGACTTAAGCTCATCCGGGGCAACGGGGGAGAAGCGGGGGTCTCTGGTCGCCGAGCTGATGGCGTTGGTAATTACCTCCCCGGAAACGTTGTCCCTCTGCGGCTCAAAGGTGCCGATGCAGCCCCGCAGCTCCCCGAGCTTCTTGATGGAGACAAAGACACCCGCCCTCTCCTTCATCTCCGGGGTAAGCGCCCCGGGCGGGGAGATGACCCTGCCCTCATTGACATAGGTCTCCACCGCTTCCCTGGCTAGCCTTACCAGCGGGGGTGCCTCCTTTGCCTTTATTATTATCCCGGCATAGCCGACAACAGCCGCATAATCGCCGGAGGCGTCACCGCTCGTCTGGTAGCGCACCAGCTCCGCCCCCGCCGCCCCCAGCTCCCTGGCGGCGGCGATAAGGCAGACCGTCGGGGCATAGCCGCACATTGATATATCCAGCTCATCAACCCGCCGCAGAAGCTCGTCCTCATCCATGTCCAGTATTGCCTCTATCGCCTGGGTATCCTTCTTTCTCGCCGATTCCTGAGGCTCATAGTGGGTCATGTCGCTTGAGGCGATAATGACGACATCCCTGTTTAAGTCCTTGATGGCTCGGGCAATCTCCCGGCCAATTTCCTTGCAGGTATCACCGCCGGTAAAGGCGAGAACAATGGGCACGAGCTTGATATCCGGCTTGAAGTACTGCAGGAAGGGGAGCTGCACCTCAACGGAATGCTCAAAGAGGTGTGCCTCACTGTCTGCCTGCAGGTGCCGGGAGGTGGCTAGAATCCGCTCCGCCAGCGTTGTGTCTATCTCCACCTTCCCCAAGGGTGTCTCCCACACCCCCTCGGTCATGATGCTGAGCGGCTTGCCCCGGCCGGTATGGTTGGGGCCCAGGATGACAAAGGTGTCCTTGAACCTGACCCGCGATATGGTGGCTCCCGCCACCGAGCCGGAGTAGACATAGCCGGCATGCGGGGAGACGAGACCAACCACCTCCTCCCCCTCCGCCTCCTCATCAACCAGCCCGGAAATCATCGCCCTGAGGTGGGGGGGTGATGCCGGGTAGAACTGTCCGGCGACAACCGCTTTCCTAATCATGATGACCTCCTCCCTGACCGCCAGTCCTGAAGTTAAGCTCGGCGCCGCAGAACCGGCACCGTGAACCGTTCAACCCGGTTGCCCTGGCTTGATAGCCAAACCGCTGCACGGCAAGACGGCCGCAGCTATAGCAGGTGGTGCTCTCGCTGCTGTGCCCCGGAACATTGCCGGCATAGATAAACTTAAGACCCGCCTTACGCCCGATATCGCAGGCGCGCTCCAGCGCCGCTACCGGGGTCGGGGGCAGGTCCGTTATATGGTGCTGGGGGTAGAAGCGGGTAACGTGCCACGGCGTTAGCTCGCCCAGGGCATCATGTATCCAGCGGGCAATGCCCTCAAGCTGCTGGTCATCATCATTCATGTCGGGGATGATGTTGGTCACCACCTCAACATGCATGTCCCACTTCTCCTTAGCCCGCCGGGCAACCTCAAGAATACCCTGCCAGCGGCTTACCCGGGCAAGGCGGCGGTAAAGGGCATCGCTAAACCCCTTAACATCAACCCGCCAGGCGTCAAGGTAGGGCGCAATGGTATCCAGCGCCTCCGGGGAGAGGTAGCCATTGGTCACATACACGGTATACAGGTTGTTCTCCCTGGCGAGGCGGGCTGAGTCCAGGGTATACTCAAACCACACCGAGGGCTCATTATACGTCCAGGCAATACCCTGGCAATTGTAGCGCCGGGCTAACTCCACCGCCTCCTGAGGCGGGATTTCCCGGGAGCCCCGCCATGGCTCATCCTCAGCCGGGCAGGATATCTGCCAGTTCTGGCAGCCCTCACAGTGGAAGTTACACCCCCACCCCCCGATGGAAAAGGCGAGGCTGCCGGGGTAGAAATGGAAGAGGGGCTTCTTCTCAATGGGGTCAACCGCCACCGAGGATGCCTGGGCATAGTTCATGTTATAGAGGGCGCCATCCCGGTTGTGGTACATCCGGCAGACACCATATCTGCCAGCGCCTATCCGGCAATACCACTGGCAGATATGACACCGCACCCGGGAGTCGGGCAGCTTTTCATAGAGCATTGCCTCATGCATCGCCAACCCCCTAACCCTAATTATATCACCCACCCCCCCACCAATTATAGCTTTTTTCTCACCCTCACCCCCTTTATCCCCCTCTCCCTGGAGGGAGAGGGGGAGGATATTTAGAAGAGGGGCTAACGCCCCTACTTGACACCCCTTGCTCTATTTTCCCCCAGGTATATCCTCCCGGCATATACACCTCCGGAGGCTTGACGGCTCAGCTTCCAGCGGATAGACTGGAGGGGATAAAAATGAGGGTTATCGGGCTTACCGGCGGTATTGGCAGCGGCAAGAGCACCGTGTCCCGCTGTCTGGCGGGGCTGGGGGCGGTTATCATAGACGCCGACAGGGTGGGGCA
>CAZFCV010000089.1:0-5529 GCA_964517985.1 uncultured Dehalococcoidales bacterium
ACAAAACACCACGCCCAAAATCACCCCAAAAAATAACCCCCCCTCCTTTGCCGGAGAGGGGGTAAAAGGGACTGATAACCAGATGGTTTAGAAGTAGGCGCTTCTCCTGCCCAGCAGGTAGCCAATGAAGAGGAGGAGCAGCCCGGCAACCGCCATCAGCGTATATAGCACCCAGCCGGTCAGGGAAAAGCTAAAGCCGACATAGAATGAGCCCGGTGATGTCCAGCCGCTCTCGTTGTCCGCCCCGTCCACTGCCTGCACCCGCCAGTAGTAGGGGGCTTCCTCATCGGTTGACTCCAGCCTCTCCTCCTTGCTCAGGGTATACCCCGATTCGGCAATCCCCGGTTTCTCCAGCACCATGGACGGGCTGGTGAAGTTCTTATCAGTGGCAATCTGGAGGGTATAGGTCACCCCGCTGTCATCGGTAACGTCATCCCAGTCAAACTCCGCCTGTGACTTTGCCTTATCCCCATCCAAGGGAAGCTGCGGCTTGGGGGCGGGGGGCGGCACCGTCTCCATGGTGAAGGTGGTGGTCGCCGTGTTGGTGCCATCACTGGCGGTTATCGTGTGCTGGCCACCCGTGCTCTTGGGGACGTCAAAGGTAGCCGAAAACCTCCCCTCGGCATCCGCCACCGTGGTCGCCACCACCACCGGCGTGCTGGTATAGGTGATGGTAACCGTGGCGTTGGGCAGGAAGCCGGCACCGCTAACGGCAAGCTGGCTCCCCACGTTGCCCGCCGCCTGGTCAAGCTGGACGCCGGCGGCTACCGTGAAGCTTGCCCGCGCATCATTCCTGTCGTCATCATCAGCATCTATATCGTAGGTGCCCGGGGTCTTCACCGGCACGGTGAAGGTGGTGTCAAAGCTGCCCTTGGTATCGGTCGTATCACTCACCACGCTATCCCCATCAAACTCAACGACAACATCAACGCTCTTGCCAAAGCCGGTGCCCTTGACCGTCACCTTATCACCCGGTGCCCCCTTGGTCGGGCTAGCCGTCAGCTCCGGCTCCACAGTAAAGTCAGCCGTAGCCTCGCTGCCCGTATCATCGGTCACCTTTATGGTATGAACACCAGCGGTGCTCGCCGGGATGGCAATGGTGCTGCTAAACGAGCCGGCGCTGCTGGTATCACTATCACCGCTGACTATGTCATCAGTAATATCCGCGCCGTCGTACTCTATGGTGATGTCCTCGTTATCGTTAAAATCAACGCCGGTAATCTTGACCTGGGTGCCCACGGCACCATCGGTGATGCTCAGCGTAATCTCGGCGGCGATGACGGTGAAATCGGCAACCGCCCTTATCCGGTCCGAATCTTCATAGGTAAAGTAGAAGTAATAGTCGCCGCCGGTCACCGCTACATCGTCATCACCGTCGGTGAGCTCCACCGGTACCTTGAAGCGGGTGTCAAAGTCACCCCTCTCATCAACGGAAACACTCAGCTTGCTCTCGTAGTTGTCGACATCATCAATATAATCGCCCTCATCGGCTTCCTCATCGGAGAAGTAGATATCAACATCAGAATACACCGGAGGCTCAGCATCATAATCACTCTCCGGCCAGTCCTCACCGGTGATATCAACCCAGTCGCCGATTTCACCCTGCTCCGGGGCCAGATCAACGTCATTAGCCGCCAGTGCCGGGGAGGCGGGGACGGCTACCGCCAGCACGGCGAGGATTGTCACGGTCGCCAGAATACGCAGCAGCTTGCTAATCTTTTTCATGGCTCACCCCTTCTCCACTCTCGTTTGTTTAATAATAAGGCTACCCCCAACCATCTGTCAACAATTTTGCTCCTGATTATCTCCCGATGTCAGGATACCTCCCCCCGTTAATTATAACGAAGAGAGGGCACTTATGGTTAGCCCGGCAACACTGATTTGCCCGCCTCACGGGAAAAATCTTTCCCAGTAAAAGGCGACAAAATGTTATTGACTAAAATAGAACATATGTGCTACTCTGGCATTGAAATGGCGCTTTAGGAGACAGATGGAGACATGAGTGACGTTGGGCTGGACCTGCCACCGGAGTACTGCCGCTACCGGGATGAAGGCTGCGAGCTGGCAAGTTCCTGCCTCAGCTGCCCCCTCCCCAGGTGCATCTACGACCAGCCACGGGGCAGGCAGCGCTGGCTGAAAAGGGCGCGGGACGGGGAGATTGCCCGGCGGTTCGCCACCGGGGGCAAGGGAGCAACGGAGCTGGCGCTGGAGTTCGGGATCAGCCAGAGGACCGTCCAGCGAGCACTGAAGAAGACGATAAATAATGGAGGATTTGCCAGAAATGAATGAGAGCCCGATCCCGATGCAATTAGCCCATCGCGACAGCGAGCGTCTGCGGCGCTACCGGGAGCTGCTTGATTTCTACAGCGGGCAGCACTGGGAGGGAAGAGCCAGCCGCGGGGAAAGGCACCTAACCTTCAACTACGCCAAGGTGTTTATTGACAAGGTCACCTCATACCTGATATCGGATATCAACTTTGCCGTTGACGCCGCAGAGGACTCGGATGAGGCAAGGCAGAGAGCCCGGCGTGCCGAGCAGGCGCTCCATCAGGTATATGAAGAGAATAACCTGAAGCAGCTTGACTTTGATACCGAAATAGACTGCGCCATCCTCGGTGATGCCGGCTACAAGGTTACCTGGGATGCGGAAAGCCAGCGGGTGAGGGTCACCGCCCCGGATATTCAGGGCATCTACGCCTGGTGGCTAGGTGACGATACCTCAAGGGTATGGCGGGTCGCCTCCAGATATAGCCTCTCCGCCGAGGAGACC
This sequence comes from uncultured Dehalococcoidales bacterium, assembly GCA_964517985.1. Taxonomy (GTDB): domain Bacteria; phylum Chloroflexota; class Dehalococcoidia; order Dehalococcoidales; family W111; genus W111. Next base: position 2,771 of record CAZFCV010000089.1, read on the forward strand.
GAGCTGCTCTACCAGGTAAAGCCCCGGGGCAAGACGGCTACCGTTACCGAGGTATGGACGGAGGGCGATTTTGAACTCTATCTGGACAGTACACCGGTGGAGAAGAAGCCCAACCCCTACGGCTTTATCCCCTTTGTCATCTATCCCAACCTCAGAGAGCCGAAGAAGTTCCGGGGTATATCGGACCTGCCCCAGATTATTGAGGCACAGCGGGAGCTCAACCGGGCAATGAGCCAGCTATCCCGAATCCTGGAGCTTTCCGGCAACCCGATAGCGGTACTGGAGAATGTGGAGGAGTCAGAGGACATCGCCGTGGCACCGGGGGCGGTGTGGAACGTTCCCGAGGATGCCAAGGCGTACCTTCTTGACCTGCTCCAGGGGGGCGGGGTGAGGCTGCACATAGACTACATCAACCTGCTCTACCGGATACTGCATGACATATCGGAGTCACCCCGGGCTGCCTTCGGGGGGACGGATAGGGACCTCTCCGGCGTCGCCATGGAGATTGAGCTCCAGCCGCTGCTGCACAAGATAAGCCGGAAGAAGCTTATCCGCGCCAGCGCCTACAACCGGAGGAACGCCCTTATCCTGAAGCTTATTGAGAAGTACCGCGGGGAGAGCTTCGGCAATTACCACCTGCGGGTGGTCTGGGCTCCGGTGCTGCCCCGGGACCTAGCCCGGCTGGTCGCCAACGAGCAGGTGCTGGTCCAGAATGGCATCCACTCCCGGAGACGGGCTATGGACGAAATCGGGGTCAAGGACCCGGAGCATGAGTTTGAGCAGTGGCTCGAGGAGCGGGAGGCAATATTAAAGATGAACCGGGAGCTTAACGTCCGCTCCACAAAGGCGGAGTGAGAGAGGGCTTGCCTTTGGGCGGCAGACGTTAGGGAATAGCCACAGGAGGACGAAAATTGGCTGATAGCAACGAGGAAAAGGAAAACCCCGGCGGGGAAGAGCAAGCCCGGAGCCGGCTCGCCGAGCTGGAGGAGCTGGCGGCGGAAAGAGAGCAGGAGGTTAGCCGTGCCAAGTCCCGCATTGGCGAGCTGGAGCAGCTCATAGCCCGGCGGGAGGAAGAGGTGGCTACCCTGCAGCAGTCCAGCCTTGAGTCAGAGCAGAAACTGGCTGAGGCAGGCTCTGCCCTGTCCCGGGCAGTAGCCAGCTACAGAGCCCGGGTGATCGAAGCCAACCCGGAGATGCCCGATGACCTGATTGCCGGGGAGACCATTGAGGCGATAGACAGCTCACTGGGAGGTGCGCCAGGGGCTGGAGGCGGAAATCAAGATGCTCCGGATTCCGGCGGGGGCGCCGCAGCGAGCCCCCCTTGACCTCTCCGCCCTGTCCCCGAGGGAAAAGATCCAGCACGGTATAGGGGGTATTTAGCCCCGAAACAGGGGCGCAAGTCAAAGGAAGAAAGCTAATTCTTAAGAGACCCTGTCTCTTAATCTAAGGAGGAAGAAAAATGGCACTGACACTGGCCGAGGCAGCCAAACTATCCAATGACATGCTACTTCAGGGGGTGGTGGAGACCACCGTTAAGGACTCCCCCATCCTCCAGCAACTCCCTTTTATTGAGATTGTCGGTAACGGACTTACCTACAATCAGGAAAAGACCCTGCCCAGCATTGACTTCTACGATGTCGGTGATACCTGGGCGGAGTCCACGCCAACCTTTGAGCAGCTAACCGCCAACCTGAAGATTATGGGCGGCGACGCCGATATTGACAACTTCCTGAAATCAACCCGGAGCAACATCCAGGACCTGGAGGCGGCTGTCGTTGAGCTCAAGGCAAAGGCACTGCGGGACAAATTTGAGGAGACCTTCATCTACGGCGATAGCGTCACCAACTCCAAGCAGTTTGACGGGCTGCGCAAGCTGATTGATACCGAGACGGCTTCAGATCAGGTAATCGCCATGGGGAGCAGCGGGGCTACCCTCACCCTGGCTAAGCTGGATGAGCTCATTGATGCCATTAAGGGCGGAAAGCCCGACCTGCTGCTGATGAGCCGCCGCTCCCGGCGCAAGCTCAACGCCCTGGTCAGGGCGGCGGGGGGCATGATGGAGACCGACCGCGACCGGTGGGGCAACTTTGTCCAGTTCTGGGACGGCATCCCCATCGGCGTCAACGACTGGACACTGGATACCCATGCTGTTAGCAGCGGCGTGGAGACGGCAACCACCGGCGGCGACTGCTCCACCATATATGCCTTCCAGATGGGGGAAGGGGCGCTCGCCGGACTAACCAGCCCCGGTCACCTCCAGGCAGAGCCAATCGGCTCGCTGGAGACGAAGGACGCCACCCGGATACGGGTCAAGTGGTATGTCGCCCTGGCTCTGTTCAGCGCGATTAAAGCCGCCGCCTTAATCGGGGTTCAGGACTAGAATTTTTCGGGAGGGGGGGGATTCCCCCTCTCCCCAAGAAGGAGGAAAACCATGGGACTGGCAGTAATAGGGCACACCGAGTATCCCTTTGCCAAGGGCGACCTGACCTCGGATGGTATCCAGTGGTCTGCCGAGGCGGACACCACCACCGCCGGGGTTGATGTTGCCGTAGAGAGCGTCACCATCAAACCACCGGCACTGGGGGCTCTGCTGGAGGTGGAGTTCGGCTTGACCGCCGCTTTCCGGGCGGTGTCATCGTCCACGGCTGACCTCACCTATAAGTGGCAGGCGAGAAACAAGGGGGGTAGCTGGGTCGACCTCCACAGCGCCGTTACCAAGACTGATATCGGGGCGACCTACGTTGAGGAGACCCGCAGCG
>CAZFCV010000090.1:0-5494 GCA_964517985.1 uncultured Dehalococcoidales bacterium
TTATCTTTTTGGCCTGTCCGGTGGCTTTCTTGATTACGCCGAGGGCGGTGCCGTAGCCGGCGGTGGCGAGAGCCCCGGTGTTGCAGTGGGTCAGTATTGTGGCGCCGTCCTCGAGCAGCCCGGCGCCCAGCTCGCTGAGCCTCCGGTCTGCCGCAAGCTGCTCCCGGTGTATCTTGATTGCCTCTTCGGTAAGGGCTTGCCTGATCTGGCGGGCGTCCCTGCCGGCTTCGGCTGCCTTCTGCATGCGGCTAATCGCCCAGAACAGGTTGCGGGCGGTCGGTCTGGTGGCGGCAAGTTTCCGCCCGATATCGGCAAGCTCCGGGAGGAACCGGTCTCTATCCGCAGCTTCAATTTTCAGGGCACCAAGCACCATGGCATAGGCAATGCCTACCCCGATGGCGGGGGCACCCCTGATTTTCAATTCTGTGACGGCTGAGGCGATATCCTGCCAGCGGCTGAGCTCCATATATACCTCTTTCCCGGGAAGCCGGGTCTGGTCCAGGATTCTTACCCTGTCGCCGAGCCATTCCAGTGGGGAAATATCCATGTCTTCTGCCCCTTACTCTCTGTTCCCGTTAAATGTAGCCTAGTTTGCCCTGACCGTCAAGGGAGGGGCGGTTTCCTTGACAGGCGTGGCGAAACCGGGGTAAACTCAGGCAATTCTGCCGTTTGAGGGTTCGTTGAGCATAGATGAGCTGAAGGGCAGGCTGGAGACCGGGCTTGGCGTGGTGACCTACGAGGTTGAGAAGGGGGTGGTGCGGCGCTTTGCCCAGGCAGTAGGCGACCCCAATCCCCGCTGGCGGACGGTTGCCCCCCCGACCCTCCTCATGACCGTCGGTTTTGAGCAGATATTGCAGCTGCTGGAGTCCTTCCCCTCGGTGACGGTAATTCACGGCAGCTCCGAGCTGGAGTGCTATCGGGTGGTGGCGCCGGGGGATGTCTTGACGGCGGAGATAAAGGTCACCAGTTTCCGCGAGCGGCAGGGCAAGATGGGGAAGATGGCGTTTATCACCATTGAGACTGCGCACCAGAACCAGAGGCAGGAGCCGGTCGCCCGGTGCCGCCAGATGATTATTGGCTATTAGAACATGAGCGAGCAACTCTATTTTGAAGACATTGTGGAGGGAAGCGAGCTCCCCCCGCTTACCAAGCAGCCGACGACCCGCCAGCTGGTGATGTGGGCGGGTGCTTCCGGTGACTACAACCCCATTCACTATGACGGGGACTTCGCCCGGAGCCGGGGGCTGGAGGGTGTGGTTGTCCAGGGGCAGCTGGCGGGCAGCTTCCTGGGGCAGTTGGTGACCGACTGGATTGGTGAGCTGGGCGTGCTGAGGAAGTTCAGCTGCAGCTACCGGGGCATGAACTACCCCGGTGAGGCTATTACCTGCCGGGGAAGGGTCACCCGGAGGTATGTGGATGGCGGCGAGCACTATGTAGAGTGCAGCCTGTGGGCGGAGAGCAGCCGGGGGGAGAAGACGGTCACCGCTACGGCGGTGGTCATTATGCCGTCCCGGCAGGAATAAATCCGGGGTTGGGCGCATGGGCGACAGGTTAAAGGGCAGGGTAGCCATAGTCACCGGCTCCGGACAGGGGATAGGCCGGGCTATTGCCCTAGCCATGGCTCGGGAGGGAGCGGGGGTGGTTACCAATAACCGCCGCCCCGATACCCCGGGTGGCGATGCCGGGACTACCGCCCAGGAGATTAAGGAACTGGGCGGTCAGGCAGTCCCCTTCTTCGGCAGCGTCTCCGATTTTGCGGTAGCGCAGAAGCTGGTGCAGACGGCGCGGGACAGCCTGGGCAGTGTGGATATCCTGGTCAATAACGCCGGTGCGGACGCCCCCAGGATGGTCTGGAACATGACCGAGGCGGAGTGGGACAGCTGTGTGGACTCCTTCCTCAAGGGCTCCTTCAACTGCACCCGGCATGTGGCTCCTCTCATGAGGGAGCAGGGATGGGGGCGGATAATAAATACCACCTCTTCCGCCTGGGTAGGCACGGTGGGACACTGCAACTATGGTGCCGCCAAGGCGGGGGTTGTTGGTCTGACCCGGGCGGTTGCCCGGGAGCTGGGCCGGTACGGGGTGACCTGCAATGCCTATGCGCCGACGGCAGCCACCCGCTTTACCCTGAATGAGGAGGTAGTTGCCGGCTTCCGCAAGCGCTATGAGGCGGGGCTTATGACCGGGGAGCGCTTTGAGGAGCTGATAAGCCCCCCCGCCCCGGAGACGGTAACCCCCCTTCTGGTTTACCTCTGCACCGATGAGGCGGCGGATATAAACGGGCAGGTGTTTGATGTTACCGGGGGGAGCATTGCCCGCTACACCGAGCCGGTGAAGGGAAAGAGCATCCTTAAGGAGGGGGGGCTGTGGACGGTGGAGGAGCTGATCGAGCAGGTACCCGGGGTCCTGCTTGAAGGATACCGCAATCCGGCACCCGCCGAGCCGGCGGAGTAGCCTTATTGCTCCTTCCCGCCGGTTTTCGGCTCGCTTCCGGCGGCTATCTGGCTGCGCTTTAGCTCCATAAGGACAAATCTGTAGCCGTCCCGTGCCATGTGCCCGTAGCGGGTGAAACCGCACTTTTCGAAGCACCTCTGTGCCCGGACGTTTGCCTCCAGGGTCTTGAGGTAGACCCGGTTCAGGCTCGTCTCCTGGAAGATGTGGTTGACGAGAGCCATTATCGTCCCGGTGCCGTAGCCCCTGTCCCAGTAATTGCGGTTGCCAATCATGATACCCAGCTGTGCCTCGCCGATAGTCTCGTTGATGTCGTAGTAGGAGCAGTTGCCGATATGCTTTCCGTCCATGGTCTCCACGGCGAAGCGGTGTGTTGTTTGGTAGGGAAAGTGCAGTTCCATGGTGTAGTCCAGCAGGTAATGGGCGAAGCTGATGGTCAGCTGGGGGGCGGCATCAAGCCGGGCTAGCTCGGGGTCAGTCTGCCATTTGTAGTCATTGCGGGCATCACTCAGTTTCTTGTCGCGCAGCCTGACCCTGGGGGTGGCAGTCATGTTATTCTCCACGAGGCAAGGTTAGCCTCTGCCTCCAGTTCCTCCAGGGCTTGCTCGGCGGCATCGCGGGCTGGCTCACTGGGGTGGTTCAGGCACTGTTGCAGGTGCTCTCTAGCCTCTTTGCCGCCCACCATGCCCAGTGCCCGAATAGCCGCCAGCTGCACGCCGGTATCGGGGTCATCGGTGAGCCTTATTAAGCAGGGTGTCGCCTCTTCTTCCCTCAGTTCACCGCATGCCCCGGCGGCTTCGTAGCGTATCTCCTCCTCCGGGCTATCCAGCTCCTTAAGCAGGAGCGGCAGCCAGTAAGGACCGCTGTTCCTGCCCATGGCGTAAACGGCGCTGGCTCTCAGTCTGTAATTATCACTGTGATAGGCTTTATTGATGGCGGTAGCCACCTCGGGGATACTCAGCGGGGCTATCGCTTCCAGGGCGCGGCGCCTGACCTCCAGCGGCTTGCTCTTATCATTGATTATAGCCAGCAGGGCGCGGGATATGCTGGCTTTGTGGTCGGAGCGCAGCTTGCCCAGCTCGGCGAGCATGGTGAACTTGCCCAGGGCGGCAGCGGCGGCGGCCCGCACCTCCTCGGTGCTATCCTGCTCAAGGAGATTGAGCAGGGGGGCAATCAGGGATGTCTCCTCATTCTCCCACAGGCCCTCAATCGCCTTGCTGCGCACCTCAGCGTCCTCATCTCTAAGGCAGTGGCGGAAGATACGGTCAAAGTCAAGCTCCAGATTGTCCTCAGTCAGCTCCACCAGCCGGGACAGGACCTGCCGCCGCCGCTCTACCTCGATTTTTGCCCATGCCGGCGCAAAGAGCGCCATCTCGGCAGAGTCCGGGGCGGATAGATGGGCTAGTTTTGAGATGGAGAGCAGCTCGTCATGGCTAGCCAGGTTAGCCATCGCCTCGGCAAAGGGCAGTGATGCCGCCGGCTCCATGGTTCTACTCCTCGTCCTCCTCTTCCTCGTCCTCCTCATGTTCCCAGATGGGCATGGTGAAGTGGTCTATATATTCCCCCATAGCCTCGGCGGCTACCTCCTTTATCCTCTCCTTGGTCTCGGCGGCTAGCTGTGCCAGGTCCGTGGTATCAATGCTGATATCAAGCATTCTGGTCAGTGCCTTGACCACGGCTAGAGCCGCCATCGGGTTCTGTATCCGTGAGGCGTAGATGGGCACCTCACCCAGCAGGCAGACCGCCTCAATACCCCGCTCCTTGGCGACCCCCAGCAGCAGCCCGTTCAAGCCGGCAATCTGAAAGTTGCCCTTCTGTGCCAGGTCATACATTTCCAGGTCTTCAATCACCGATGGCGTGGTCGCCACCCCCCACACCCGGGGTGGCTCGGTGTGGTGGATGCGGGTCAGGGCGGCGGCGCTGGTGTAGATGCGCTTAGCCTGGAAACGTAGCCCGACATCAAGCACACAATTAGCCAGCTCGTAGCCCTTGGCGGCAGGCTGGTCATCACCGATGAACAGGATTATATCGCCCCCCTCCCCCTTGTTTTTCCAGTAGTAGAACCGGCTCTGCGGGAACTGGGGCGCCTCAACCACGCTGTCCTTGGCGATAACCCCGATGGGGTCAAAGAAATAGGGCGCCTCAATCACCGCCAGCTCCTTGAAGCTCAGGCTGCGGAGCAGATAGGTGGCGGCTATCATTGACACATTGCCGATGCCGGGCCATGCCGCCAGCATGCTGGGCGACTTAAGCTTCGGGCGGGCATGTAACTTGACTAGGCTTTTCATTTGAGACTCCTCTTAACCTAAAGCCTACTTAGCCGCTACCGAAAGTCTTGGGCAGTAGAGGTGCGGCGTCTGGAGGAAGCCGCCCACCCACTGGGCGTCACTGCCGATGGCGGCAATCTCCTTGAGGACATGGTAGACATTGCCGGAGACCATGGTATCCTTCACCCTACCCACTATTTTACCATTTTCCACCTTATAGCCGAGCAAAACATTGCCGCTGAAGTCGCCACCCAGGATGTTGCCCTGTTCGGCGCCCATGAGCTGCTCAATGACCAGCCCCTCTTTGATGTCGCCGACCATCTCGTCAAGGGTGGTGCTGCCCGGGGCAATGATAAAGGCGCTGGGGGTGGGGGTGGGTAGCCCCCGGTTTCTGCCCCCGTTGCCGGTGCTCTCGGTGCCGGCGAGGGCTGCTGTCTGCAGGTCGTAGAGGAAGTGGCTGACCCTTCCCCCTTCAATGAGGGGGGTACGCTGGCTGGGCACGCCCTCATCATCGCTGGGGCGGCTTGACGGGCGGTAGGCGGCTAGCGGGTCGTCCCATAGCCATAGCTTTTCATCAAATACCGTCTCGCCCCGCCGGCTCCCTACCGGTGATGCCCCCTCCAGAACCAGCTTGCCGTTGAAAGCCATCATCAGGGGGGCGATAAGGGCGCTGGCGACCCCTTTCGGGGTGAATATTACCGGCATCGTTGCCGTGGCAACTGAGGCTTGGTCTCTGGCATACTCAAGCTGCTGGAGCACCGCCCCGGTGACCGCCT
>CAZFCV010000091.1:0-5433 GCA_964517985.1 uncultured Dehalococcoidales bacterium
GCGGGGGATGACGTCCTTGAAGACCCGTGCCAGCACGTGATGGATACCGGGGCTGCCGTTTGCCGTGGGCGGCCCCTCGTAGAGGACAAAGCGGGGGGCTCCCTGGCGGGCAGCCACGCTCCGCGCAAAGACATTATTCTGCTTCCAGAAGGCGAGGATACCTTCCTCAAGCTGCGGAAAATTCACCTTGCTGGCTAACGGACGAAACATGGCTCAACCCCTTCTATAATATAAAATCCCGTCCTCTAGGGACGGGATTTACTGACCCCGCGGTACCACCCTATTTCCCCTGTCTCAAACAGGGGCACTCCATCAGGACACACTCTCATGCCCTCGCCACTGATAACGGCTGACGACACCGACCAAGCCTACTGGATGGCAGAGCTGCCACTTTTCGGTTGGTAGCTCGGGAGGGATTTTCCAGGGGCAGCCACATCTGCTTCCACCCTATCAGACTCGCTGGGTGACCGCCATCCCCGTACTCTTCTCCGTCACCGCCTTTACCGCTAAAGATTAGCAGACCGGGCAGGATAAATCAAGCACCATAACCGGTGACCTCTCCCGCCGGCTCGTTGCCCCTGGGGGCAATAACCACCTTGCGAGCCTCGCCCTGACCGATGCTCTCCGTGGTAACATCCGGGCGGTCCGCCAGAGCCAGGTGGATAATCCGCCGCTCATAGGCGGGCATCGGCTCCAGAGAAAACGGCTTTCTCTTCGTCTTCACCTGCTCCGCCATCCGGCAAGCCAGAGCCTCCAGTGACTTATAGCGGCGCTGCTTGTAGTCTTCAACATCAATAACTACCGGCAGCCACTCCCTGGTCTGATGGGATATAATGAGCCTGACAAGATACTGCAGGCTGGTGAGGGTCTGCCCCCGCCTCCCGATTAATATCCCCAGGTCATCCCCCCTTATATTAAAGGTAATCGGATCGATATCCGTCTGCGCCACAGAGGCGCCTATCGCCATCTTCTCCAGCAGCGTCTCCACCACCCCCCGAGCCACCCGGGCTAACTCGCTCTCCGGGCTACCGCCGGGCTCCAGGCTCATCACCCGTACCCTCGCCGCTTCCCTGCCCATGCCGAGTATGCCCGGACTACCTTCGTCGAGGACGGTGACGTCTACCTCTTCGCGGCTGAGACCTAATTTGTCTAATGCTTTTTTGATAGCCTGTTCTACTGTCTTGCCGCTTATCTCCAGCTCCTGCGTCATAGTGCTCCCCCTCCTGCGCTGAACTTGGCTCAACAATATCAGCTTCAACCACCTCCGCCTCCGGTGCCTGCTCTACTTCAGCAATACGCTTCCTGTATTTCTTGTCCCGGGTGCTTTCTCGAGCCGCCCTCGCCGGCAGCAGAGTCCCCCACCCGGTAATAAAATACTGCATCACAATGCTGATGATATTTGACATTACCCAGTAGAGAGCCAGGCCGCTGGGGAATGTTGTTGAAAGGAAGAAAAACATCATGGGCATCATCCAGAGCATCATCTGGCTCTGCTGCCGCTGTCTCGGGTCCGCAGTTGCCGGGGTTACCATCTTCTGCTGGACCCACATGCTGGCGCCGACAAACAGCGCCAGGATGAAGTTGGGCGTGGACAGATCCATCCCCAGGAAACTGTTCTCTAAGGGAACGGCAGAATACACCACCGGCCAGGAATAAAGGTAGCGCGACAGGTTCAGCAAGCCCTCCGGGGCTGCCGCCAGAGCCAGTATAATGGACTGATAGAGGGCTATCCATATCGGCATCTGCACCAGCATCGGCACCAGGCAGCCTGCCGGGTTTATCCCGGACTCCCGGTAGAGTTTCATCTGCTCCTGTGCCAGCTTGCTCTTGTCCTTGGCATACTTCTTCTGGAGCTCTCCCATCTTCGGCTGCAGGGACTGCAAGGCTTTTGTAGAGCGAAGCTGCTTGGCAGTAAGGGGGTACATCGCCACCCGGGTGAAAATCGTCAGCACAATAATGCTAAGCCCGAAGCTGCTGAATAAATAGTGGGACAGCACAATGAGGACGTTTACCACCGGTCCCAGTATAATCAGTTCCCATACATTCAAGGCAGACTACCTCACTCACCGCTCTTCAGGGAAATGGTCGGTAACTTTGCCCCGGTAGCAACATCTATCGGGTGAAGGGTCATGTCCTGAGTGTGAACATAGACGACCCCGTCGCTGGCGGAAAGGGGACCATAGATATCCTGCTCCAGAGCAGCCATCCGCCTGAGCTCACTGCTGCCGGCATCCAGGGCGTATACCACGCCCTCCTGGGAAACAAAGACAAGGGAGTCACCAACTACCACCGGTGACGCCGAAACCGGGCTGCCCAGGTCAAACTCCCCCCGCTTATCCCCGCTTCCCGCATCCAGGGCATAAACCCTGCCGTCAAGGCAGGGGGCATAGATAACATTATCCTTAACCACCGGCTGTGCCCAGAAGAAATTCTCCCCCATGAACCGCCATCTCAGGCTGCCATCAGCAACATCCAGGGCATAGAGATAGCGGTCAAAGGAACCGATATAGACCGTGTCATTATAGACCAGAGGCGTGGCGGCGATAGCCCCCCCCGCCTCAAACTCCCACAGTTTGCTGCCATCGGCGGCGCTCAGGGCATAGAGCTTGTTATCAAAGGAGCCGATAAATACCCTGTCTCCATCCGCCGCCGGGGTTGACCAGAGCTTGTCCCCGGTGACAAACTCCCATGCCTTGTTGCCGGTATCCGCATCAAGGGCATAGAGCTTCCCATCGGAACCGCCGATGTATAACCTGCCCCCGGATACCACCGCACCACCGACAATAGGCTGAAGATTGCCCTCACGGGGGAATACCCACCTCACCGCCAGCGAGGTGAGGTCAAAGGCATAAATCTTGCCGTTATAGCCCCCGATATATACCAGCCCATCAGCCACCACCGGGGTCCCGTATATCGCCACCCCGGCGGGCGCTGAGTTACAGCCGCCCCCCGCCGTTTGTGCCGCACAGCCCAAGCCGCCGGACGAGCCCGAAGCCGGCAATGCCTCTGACCACTGGCGGGCGCCGCTGGCGATATCAATGGCGACCACCCTGCCCTCCTCGGAGCCGACAAACAGGGTGCCGTCAGCCTCTACCCCCCCTGACCAGCCAATAGGCTGCAACCCCTTAATACAACCAGCAAGACCGCCCAGAACAACAAGAAGCATAACCGTAAGAAGGAGGAGCAGCCCCTTGATCCATAACGCTTTATTTCGCCTAAACAACTCTCTATCCTCTCACCAACACAGTTGCTGCCCGCTATCAGGGCAGCGGGTCATAACCACCGGCATGGAAGGGGTGGCAGCGAGCAATCCGCCTTGTTCCCAACCACACCCCCCTAAAAAAGCCAAACCGGACAATTGCCTCGTAGGTATATTGCGAGCAAGTGGGAGCAAAACGACAGGAATGGGGCAGAACCTGCGATAGGGTCAACTGATAAAGCTTAATTAAGGCTAAGGCAAACCTCTTCATTCTCATTCGCCAACAACTGAGCCTGCGATAACAACCTCACGACTGACTTCCTGAGAGTAGCATAATCGATGGTAGCCGCCGCCGGACGAGCAAGGAGAACGATATCCCATCCCGGCTTAAGTGAGGCGGCGCGCATGATTTCCCGCAGCCGGCGCCGCACCCTGTTCCTTACTACCGCATTACCCACCCGCCGACTGACCGAAAAGCCATAGCGGGACAGGGAAAGCTCGTTCGGCAGAGACCTCACCACTAATTGCCTGCTCACCAGGGCACTGCCTTTATCATAAACCAGTGCATACTGCCACGACTTCGTAATAAGATGTTCACCCCGCATTGCCCCAACTCGCCACCAGAGACACCAGCCCCGGTCACACCGGAGTCAGCCTCTGACGCCCCTTGAGTCGCCTTGCTTTCAGTACCGCACGCCCCCCCCGGCTACTCATTTTCGCCAGAAACCCGTGCTTTCGCTTACGGGGAATACTCTTCGGCTGATAGGTTCTTTTTGGCACTCTAAACCCTCGCTAGATCAAGGTGATTATACTTCGGCTACCGCTCAAGTGTCAATCTGAAAGGCAACATGCCGGTGAGGCTCCCACCCGCGGGGAAAGGGGTAAATCACTACCGCGGTCTAGTTGCTTGCGCCAACACCACCCGTTTTGCGGACATGGGCACCAACATAGGGTAAAAGGGCTAAATGGCGTGCCCTCTTTATCGCCATTGCCAGAGCCCGCTGATGTTTGGCACAAACGCCGGTTCTCCGGCGAGGCTCAATCTTACCCCTTTCCGATACGTAGCGGTTCAACTGAGCCGGGTCCTTATAGTCAATCACCTTAGTCTTTTCACTACAGAAGTGGCAAATCTTACGCCGGGGAACAAATTTTGACCCCCATCTCCTACCACTCCCTCTACTACTACTACTACTACTACCTTGCCTAGTGCTCACACCTACTCCTATCTAATCACTTAAAACGGAATATCCTCCGGCTCCAGTTCGCCAGCAACCGCCTCCTCAGGCTTTTCCTCAGAAGAAGGCGCTGTGGCTCGCCTGTCCAGAAACAACACCCTGTTGGCTACTATCTCGGAGCGGAAATGCCTTTGTCCGTCCTGACCCTCCCAGCTATGGGTACGCAGCCTGCCCTCGGTGTAAACACGCTGCCCCTTAGTCAGAAACTGGTTGCACTGCTCCGCCAGCCTGCCCCAGGCAATTACGGAAAACCACTCTGTCTCTTCCCTGCGCTCGCCATCAAGGGTCGTATACGTCCGGTTAGTGGCAACACGAAACGAGGTCACCGGATTCCCATTTGGGGTAAACCTCATTTCCGGTTCATTCCCAACGTTGCCGATAATCATCACCTTGTTCAAGCTCGCCATCACCCAGACTCCTTTCACCCCCAAGCACATCCGAGAAACGGGCGTCCTATATTGTCAACTGCCTACCTTTATCAGCAGGTGCCGCAGAACCTCCTCTGAGATTTGCAGATTCGCCTCAAACTCCCTGGTCAACCTCGGGGTGAACTTGAAGCGAGTTAACACATAACTGCCTTCCCCAAAGTGCTTTATAGGATAAACCAGCTTCCTTTTACCCCACTGCTCCACCTCAGAAAGGCTACCGCCCTTTTCCGTAATAAACTGGCTTACCCTGCCGAGTGCCGCCTCAAGCCCATCCTCAGCAATCTCCGGGCTGAAAATCAGGACCATCTCATAGTCCCGCAACTGCTCGTCTTCTACCTTGACCTCTTTTACCCTTTTAGATACCTTTCTCGCCATTCACCACTTCCTACGAACTTGCTGTTATCACAAAAATTAGCCTGAGAAATTTACAGTCCATTATAACACACGCAACAAATGCACACAATACCCACCCACGGTAGAGCAGCACCGGCACGCTGCTCAAAACAGCCACCGGCTTGACAGGATATCCCTTCTCCTGATACACTCTAGCTGTAAAATGCCGGCTCTGGCT
>CAZFCV010000092.1:0-5380 GCA_964517985.1 uncultured Dehalococcoidales bacterium
GTCAAGGACCTACGGTACCAACCGGAACCTCTACCCGATGAAAAGGGTGGACTGGGACCCCGACGGGGAAAGGAATCCGCAAAACAGGGGCATATCCGGCTATGAGCAAATCAGCTGGGAGGAAGCCCTGGATATCGTCGCCAAGGAGATAACGCGCAACTATCGCCTTTACGGTCCCGGGGCAATTCTAGCCAAGGCTCCGGCACACCATAACTTCGGCATTATAGGCTACCGGCTCAGCGCCTACATCAGATTCCTGGACCTCCTCCCCGGCTACACCTACATTGACCACAACCCGGACAGCTGGGAAGGGTGGTACTGGGGGGCAATACATACCTGGGGGTATGCCTGGAGGCTGGGTTGCTCGGAGCAATACGACCTCCTGGAAGACGCCCTGAAAAACTGCGAAATGATAGTGCAGTGGTCCAGTGACCCGGATTCCACCTCTGGAATATACACCGGGCAGGAGTCAGTCCCGTGGCGCATGTGGCTGAAGGAGCTGGGGGTAAAGCAGGTCTTCATTGACGCCTTCTATAACTACACCGCGGCAACATACTGTGACAAGTGGCTTGCCCCCAGACCAGGAACCGATACCTGTGTAGCCGCCGCCATCGCCTATGTCTGGCTCACCGAAGACCTCTATGATAAAGAATATATTGAGACACACGCCTATGGCTTTGACAAGTGGCAAGACTATATCCTGGGCAAAGAGGGCGGTCTGGACAGCTTCCCCAGGACGCCGGAGTGGGCAGAGAAGGAGTCCGGAGTGCCGGCACGAGAGATCAGGGCTCTAGCCAGGGAGTGGGCAGGCAAGAAAACCATGCTGACCGCCGGTGGGCTTGGCGGCTGGGGAGGTGCCTGCCGCATGGCTTACGCCACGGAATGGGCAAGAATGATGGTCTACCTGGCGGCAATGCAGGGTCTGGGTAAACCGGGCAGCAACATCTGGGGAACGACCGGAGGCGCCCCATACAATGCCGATTTCTACTTCCCGGGGTATGCCGAAGGGGGGATTAGTGGCGACCCGCTCAACACCGGAGCCATTGTCCACCTCGTCGCCCGCGGCTTCACCCGCCCGGTAGCGTCCACGGTAAACAGCCCCGCCGGACAGCACGTGCCCCGGCTGCAAACCCCGGAGTGCGTCCTGAACCCGCCCCAGGAGTGGTGGGGGAAGGGATTCGGCGCCCCCCGCCCGGAGAGCCAGTTCAAGAAATACAAGTTCCCCGAAGATGGCTACACCGGGGTAAAGATGATGTGGTGCTACGGCAGCTCCAAGATTGCCACCATGCCCGATGCGCACCGCTGGGTACGAATGTACCGCAGCGATAAGCTGGAGACCATCATCGGCCAGGCAATCTACTTTGAGGGGGATACCAAGTTCTCCGACCTGATACTGCCCGCCTGCTCCAACTTTGAGAGGTTTGACATTCACGAGTGGGCGATGTGCTCCGGCTTTGTACCCCACTCCTCCTACGGATGCAATCGCCGGGTGATAGTTCTGGGACAGAAGTGCATTGAACCCCTGGGCGAATCCAAGCCAGACTACGAGATATTCGCCATGATTTCCAAGAGGATGGGGATGGAGATGTACATGAAGTTCACCGACGGCGGCAAAAACCTTGAGGATTGGGTCAAGAAAATGTTTGAGGTAACCGACCTGTGCCAGCACACCACCTGGGAGGAGTTTGAGAAGAAGGGCTACTTTGTTGTCCCCATGCCGGAAGATTATAAGCCAACACCAGCCCTCCGCTGGTTTGCCGAAAACAGGCACCGCGATACACCGGACTGGGGTCCCGTGGGCGGAGAAATAGAGAGCTTCCCCGACCAGCCCACCGGTCTGGCAACCCAGTCGGGCAAGATAGAGTTTGAATCACAGTCACTCAAGCGTTTTGACCCCAATGACTGGGAGAGACCACTGGTCGCCCGGCATATTGATTCCTGGGAAGGGCACCATACCACGGAGCTCTTCAACAAGTACCCCCTCCAGCTTCTTTCCCCCCACCCACGCTACAGCTTCCATACCATGTACGATGGTAAGGGCACCTGGATAAATGAGGTGCCGGAACACCGGGTCAGGAAGGAAGACGGCTACTACTACTGGATTGTCCGCATAAACCCGGAGGATGCTGAGAAGAGGGGCATAAAAGAGGGCGAGCTGGTCAAGGTCTATAATGACCGGGGGGCTGTTATCTGCGCCGCCATGGTTACGGAGCGCATGCGCCCCGGGACGGTTCATTCCTATGAGTCCAGCGCTGAATACGACCCGGTCGGTGAGCCGGGAGAATCAGCCGATAAGGGGGGAACCATCAACCTGGTAACATCCTCCCGACTGGTGTCCAAGCACGCCCGTGGCATGGCGCCGAACTCATGCCTGGTTGAGATTGAAAAATACCAGCCGTAAATGGCGAAACTGAAATAGAAAACGGAGGTCATAGACAATGGCTAAGTGGGGTATGGTAATTGATATATCAAAGTGCATCTTCTGCTTTACCTGCTTTGTCGCCTGCAAGGACGAATACTGGGATAACGATTATCCCCCCTATACGGCAGCCCAGCCAAGGCACGGACAGTTCTGGATGAACGTCAAAAAGAGGGAGCGGGGCAGGTACCCCTGGGTAAAGATGGCTCACATGCCCTACCCCTGCATGCAGTGCAATGATGCGCCCTGTGTCACGGCGGCTAAGGATGGCGAGGTATACCAGAGGGACGACGGAATAGTGGTTATTGACCCGAAGAAGGCGGAGGGGAAAAAGCAGATAGTGGACTCCTGCCCCTACGGCGTAATATTCTGGAACGAGGAGAAGCAGCTCCCCCAGAAGTGCACCTTCTGCGCCCACCGGCTTGAGGAGGGGAAAACACCCCGCTGCGTGCAGTCCTGCCCCAGCGAGGCGATAAAGTTCGGCGACCTGGATGACCCCGACAGCGAGGTGTCCCGGCTGGTGAAGTCGGGTAAAGCTGAGGTCTACCGACCCGACCTCAGTCCGGATAACAATGTCCGCTACCTGGACCTCTACAAGATGACCCGGAACTTCATCGCCGGTGCCGTGGTCTACAAGGATACCGATGAGTGCGCCGAGGGGGTAGCGGCAACCCTCTCCAGTAACGGCAATTCGGCGGAGACCAGGACCAATAACTACGGCAACTTTGAGTTTGACGGCCTTGGTGCCGGCCGGTACTCGCTGAAACTGGAGTGCGCCGGCTACGCCCCGAGGGTAATAGACGTTGACCTGAAAGCCGATAACTACCTGGGGGATATCTTCCTGGCCCGGGCTTAAAACCCCTGCCACCGGCTGCAGAGGCGGGTGATTAAAAAACAACGAGGCTGGATATTCCCCGAAGGCAGATATCCAGCCTCGCTCTAATTAACCGCCGCTTCTAGCTCTTGCCGATTCGGAACATCTTGGTCCCGCATGACGGGCATACGCCCTGAGTCGCCGGCCGGCCATTCTTCATGGTTATGCTCTTGGCATCCTTCATTTCCCTCTTGGCACGGCACTTCATACAGTAGGCTTGCATTCGCTTCCCTCCTTTTAGTATGTTGCTATGAACATATACTATTCCGCCGCTAATGTCAATAGGTAGTTACCCCCAGATTAAACCGAGAAAGAACTTTCCCCCCAATATGCCTCCGGGTTGCCTTACCTCTGCTGCGCCGCCGGGCAAAAGCACTACGGGGAATCCAGTGATTCCCCGTTTACTCTCTGGTGGAGGGGGTAGGATTCGAACCTACGTAGCCCTTTCAGGCGGCAGATTTACAGTCTGCTCCGATTAACCACTCCGGCACCCCTCCCGGTAGCCCCACCCGGGCATATAGCCAGCCCGAGAGGGGATTCGAACCCGCTAACCTACCGATTACAAGTCGGTTGCGCTACCATTGCGCCACTCGGGCATAACTACTGTTATGTTAAGGAGCTTGAAGCTGGATGGTGTGAATTTATTATAGGAGCGGCTGATGGCAAAAGTCAAGCCTGCCCGGTCCGCCAAAAGGGAGCCAACCGCACCCCTGATGCTAGCCGCCGGCGAGCATCAGCACGATATGGAGCTCGTCCCCGTCCCCAACCGGTTTTGCCAGCTCCTCAGGGTAGGCGCTCTCCCCGTTGACGTAGATATCAACGTAGTTGAGCAGCCTGCCATCCCTGCCAAACAGCCCCTCCCTGACCCCGGGGAAGCGGGCAACCAGCTGCTCCAGACACTGCCCAACCGTGTCCCCGCTAACCTCAGCCACATCCTGCCCGCCGGTAAGATGATACAGGACGGGGTGGATGTTTATCCTAACGCTCATCATCCTCCCCGCCAGGCAGGTGCCCGCAGTGCTCGCAGTCAGGGTCTTTACTTACCTTGAGCGGGATGAATTCCATGCCCAGCCCATCATAGACCAGGAGTTTATTGGTCAGCAGTTTGCCCGTCCCGACAATGTATTTTATTACCTCGGTCGCCTGGATGGAGCCGATAATTGCCGGCGTAACCCCGATTACCGGAATCCTGCCGCCGGGGATGACCCCCCGGTAAAGGCACCGCAGGCAGGCGGTCTTGCCCGGAATGATGGTCATTACCCGCCCCTCAAACCCCTGCACGGCGCCGTGAAAGAAGGGGATGCCCTCCTCCACCGCCGCCCGGTTGAGGAGCAGCCTCGTTGGCAGGTTATCCATGGCATCAACGAGCAGGTCAAAGCCGGACACAAGCCGGGAAACATTGTCCCCGGTTATTACCTCGTCAAGAGCCTCTATCTCCACCGTGGGGTTCAGCCTTTTCAGCTTCTCGGCGGCAGAGATAACCTTCCGCCGCCCCACATCCTCCTCCCAGTGTAGAACCTGACGGTTCAGGTTGCTCAGCTCAACGGAATCACAGTCTATCAGCCGTATTGTGCCCACCCCGGCGGCGGTAAGGTACAGTGCCGTTGCCGAGCCGAGCCCGCCAGCGCCGGCAATAACCACCCGGGCTTTCTTCAGCCGCTCCTGACCGGCTACCCCCACCCCGTCAATCAGTATCTGCCGGTCATACCTCTCCAGCTCATCTGCGGTAGGCACAGTCCATGACCTCCTACTCCGTCTCCCTGCCTATCCACTCCAGATATTCCCGGTTGCCCCCGACAACAGGCAGAGCGATGATTTCCGGAACATCATAGCTGTGAACCTGGCGCACCAGAGCCACAACCTCGTCCAGCAGTTCTGCCCTGGTCTTGATAACCAGCAGGTTTTCCTCATCCGAGCTAATCTCGCCCTGCCACCAGAAGAGGGAGCTAACGCCGGGCACAATATTGACGCAGGCGGCTTTCTTCTGCTCCAGCAACCGGCGGGCAAGCCGGCGGGCTTCCTCGCCGCTACCGGTGGTAACGAGGAGAACAAGGTAAGGGGAAGGAGCTTCTGCCTTCATCTAAAAG
>CAZFCV010000093.1:0-5344 GCA_964517985.1 uncultured Dehalococcoidales bacterium
GTTGAATAGTGACATGTGGACGTGCATGCCGCTGCCGTTCTGCCCGAACAGTGGCTTGGGCATAAAGGTGGCGTAGACCCCGTGGCGCTGGGCTACCTGCTTGACCACCAACCGGTAGGTCATTATGTTATCCGCCACGGTCAGGGCGTCACTATATCTCATGTCTATCTCATGCTGGCTGGGGGCGACCTCATGGTGGGAGTACTCAACGTTTATCCCCATCTTCTCCAGTGCCAGCACCGTCTCCTGCCTCAGGTCATCGGCAATATCCGGGGGGGTCAGGTCAAAATAGCCGCCGGTGTCCAGCTGCTGGGGAAGCTCAGCACTGCGGAAGTAGAAGTATTCCAGCTCGGGACCAACGTAGAAGGTGTAGCCCAGGTCCCGGGCGCGCTTTAGGTTCATCTTCAGTATATACCTCGGGTCGCCATCAAACGGCTCACCACCGGGCCATACAATATCGCAGAACATCCTGCCGGTGGTATACTCCGATTTTTCCCTGGGGAGGACAACGAAGGTAGCCGGGTCGGGCCGGGCTAGCATATCGCTCTCATCTATGCGGGCGAAGCCCTCAATGGAGGAGCCGTCAAAGCCGATGCCATCGGTGAGTGCCCGCTCCAGCTCGTCTCTGGTGATGGTGAAATTCTTCAGGAAGCCCAGGATATCGCTGAACCATAGCCGGATGAACTTCACATCGTGCTCCCCCACCATGTTCAGCACATATTCCTTTGTTTTCCGCTCTTTACGTTCCGCCATGGCAATTACCCCCTGTCTTGTGGCTGAAGCCGGTTATGCCTCATACTACATTCTCTGTCTGTCTTTGTCAATCGCTGCGGTAGCTCTGGCTGGAACTGTGTTTCTTGACAAATATGGTGGAGGGGGTTAATGTAATCACAGCTTTTGGGCTGACCTGGTGAAGCCAGCCCTGGGCTATGTGTGGCGGTGGGGTAGATGGAGCGAAAAGCTAAGGAGGAGAGCAATGGCACAGGACCCATATCCCGTCACGGTTAGGGGGGAGCTTACGGCACCGCCGGCGCGCGGCTGGTGGCTCATCAAGTGGCTACTGGCAATACCGCATTACATTATCCTGTTCTTCCTGTGGATAGCCTTTGTGGTGGTGACCGTCATTGCCTTTTTTGCCATCCTGTTCACCGCCCGGTACCCCAGGGCGCTGTTTGACTTCAATGTCGGGGTTCTCCGCTGGACATGGCGGGTCGGATTCTACAGCTATCAAGCCCTGGGTACCGACCGCTACCCGCCGTTTACCCTGGAGTCGGTTGACTATCCCGCTGACCTGGAGGTGCCCTACCCGGAGAGGCTATCCCGCGGGCTGGTGCTGGTAAAGTGGTGGCTGCTGGCAATACCACACTACATTATCACCGTCATCTTCATGGGGGGCTGGGGAGATAACAATGCGGGCTTGGTCCCTATTCTTGCCATCTTCGGCGCAATAGCGCTGCTGTTCACCGGCAAATACCCTGAGGACATCTTCCGGCTGGTTGTCGGCATGGACCGCTGGGCATACCGGGTGACTGCCTATGCGGCACTGATGACCGACCGCTACCCGCCCTTCCGCCTCTGGGATTAGCTCTGGCATCGGGGGCAGAAGTAGCTGCCGCGGTTGCGGATGGGCTGGCGCTGGAGGGGGGTGGCGCAGAGGGGGCAGTTCTGTCCACGGCGGTGGGCGACATTGAACTCAAAGTGGGCTGTCCCCGGCGTGCCGTCGGGGCGGAGGTAGTTCTCAACGCTGGCACCCTTGTTGCCGATGGCGGCTCGCAGCACCCTCTGGATTGCCCGGTGCAGGCGCCGTATCTCTTCCCGGGACAGGCTCTTGCCGGCTCTCAGGGGGTGGATCCCGGCGGCAAAGAGGGCTTCGTCGGCATACATGTTGCCGATGCCGGCGATAAGCTTCTGCTCCAGAAGGAGAGCCTTTATCGGCGCGCTGCGGTGGGACAGCAGTTGAGCCAGGAGCTCGGGGGTAAAGCCCGGCTCCAGCGGCTCCGTGCCGAGCCTGTCCAGGATTGAGCCGGTGTCCTCCAGCAGCCACATCGTCCCGAACTTGCGCGGGTCGCGGAAGAGAAGCGCCATGCCGTCATCCAGGTGGAGTACGGCGCGGACAAACCTCTCCGGCGGCGCTACGGCGGGCTTGAGGAGCAGGGCGCCGCTCATCTTGAGGTGAATGACCAGTGCCCTGCCGCCGCTAAGGTGGAATATGAGGTACTTGCCGCGCCGGGCAAGCCCGGTTATTGTTTCTCCCTTCAGTTGGGAGCGGAACTCGGCGGGCGGGGGGTGGCGCACTATGCCCTCCCAGCTCAGGGTGACATCGGTAATGCGGCGGCCCACGGCATCGGGGAGCAGCTCGTTTTTAATCGTTTCTACTTCGGGAAGCTCTGGCATATCGGTGCTCTCGGCTATCGGCGGGCTTTATTCCATCTCCCCCCAGTTGGTGCCGGTCTTGACATCCACCTTCAGGGGCACGCTGAGTTCCAGGGCGGTCTCCATTACCTGGGGGACGAGCCGCTGCACCTCCTCCAGCTCTGCCTCGGGCACCTCAAGGATAAGCTCGTCGTGCACCTGAAGCAGCATCCTGGCGCCGAGGTGGCGTTTTGCCATCTCCCGCTCCAGGTTAATCATGGCTACCTTTATAATGTCGGCGGAGGTGCCCTGCACCGGCATATTTATCGCCATGCGCTCGGCAGCCTCCCGCACCTGCCGGTTGGATGAGTTAATCTCCGGTATTGGCCGCCTCCTGCCCAGTATGGTCTGGACATAGCCCAGCTCCCGCGCCTGCTTCTTGGTGTTCTCCAGATATTGCTTCACCCCGGGGTATCTGGCGAAGTATGAGGAGATAAACTGAGCCGCTTCCTCGCGGGATAGCTCGGTTGCCTGCTCCAGACCGTAATCGCTCATGCCGTAGATGACGCCGAAGTTGACCGTCTTGGCTACCCGCCGCATGTCCGGGGTCACCCGTGACGGCTCTACCCCGAAGACCTGGACGGCGGTGGCGGTATGGATGTCCTCACCGTGATGAAAGGTAGCCAGCAGGTTTGAATCCTGGGAGAGGTGAGCCAGTGCCCTGAGGTCAATCTGGGAGTAGTCCCCGGCAAGGAGGCGTGAGCCGGTGGGGGCGGTAAAGGCTTGCCTTACCTCTCTGCCGAACTCGCCGCGCACCGGGATATTCTGCAGGTTTGGCTCGCTGGAGGAGAGCCGCCCGGTGGCGGTCCGTGTCTGGTTGAAGCTGGTGTGCACCCGCCCCGTCCTGGGGTTGACCAGTCCGGGCAGGGCGTCAACGTAGGTTGATTTCAGCTTGGCTAGCTGCCGGTAGCCCAGGATACACGGTATTACCGGGTGGATGGTGCGGAGCTCCTCCAGCACCGAGGCTTCGGTGGAGTAGCGGCTCTTGCCCCGGCGCGGGCGGGGCAGCTCCAGCTCGTCAAAGAGGACGGAGCCCAGCTGCTGGGGTGAGTTTATATTGAACTGGTGCCCGACGTTATTATATATCTCCGCCTCCAGCTTCAGCAGCTGCTCACCGAGGCGGTGCGACATCTGCCATAGCCGCTCCGTATCCAGGGCGATGCCGTTCCTCTCCATGTGCGTCAGAACCGGCAGCAGCGGTATCTCAACATCGGCAAACAGGCGCCATAGTCCCTGCTTGTGGAGGTCTGCCTCCAGCAGGTCAGCCAGTTGCCGGGTCATATCGGCATCGGCGCAGGCGTAGTCGGCGGCGCGGTCTATCTCAACCTGGGACATCAGGATTTGCTTTGCCCCGGAGCCGATGAGTTCGCTAATCGGGGTCATTTCCATGCCGAGCCGGGCGAAGGCGAGGGCTTTCAGCCCTATGGACTTTTCGCTGAGGAGGTAGGCGGCGAGCATGGTGTCAAAGGAGATGTTATTCACATTTATCCCGTGTTCCGCCAGAACCGTCATGTCATACTTGCCGTTGTGGGCGAACTTGGCTAGCGAGGGGTCTTCCAGGGGGGGTCTGAGCCGCTCGGTGATCTGCCCCAGGGGTAGCTGCGCCACCTCCCCCCAGCCGACATGACCGACCGGGATGTAGTACGCCTCCCCCGGAGCGGGCGACAGGGAGATGCCGACCAGCTGGGCGAGCATGGTATTCAGGCTGGTTGTCTCCACGTCAAAGGCAAATGACCTGGCTTGTGACAGGCGGCTGAGCAGTTCATCAAGAGCCGGGGTGGTATCTACAACGTGGTATTCCCCCCGGGGTGGCTGGGCGATAACCTGGACGGCGGGCTCGGCGGCTCCTTCCGGCTCCATCTCCGCCAGCTTCGGCAGCAGGCTATAAAACTCAAGCTCCCGGAGGAGCTCGGTCACCTGCTTGCGGTCGTGCTGGCTCAGGAGGCAGTCATCCATATTGAGGGTGACCGGCGTCCGGGTGACGATGGTTGCCAGCTCCCGGCTTTGCCTTGCCAGTGCTTCGTTCTCCCGCAGTGTATCGCGGAGACGGGGCGGGGTGACCTCGTCAATATGGGCGTAGAGCCGGTCAAGACTGCCAAACTGCTGGAGGAGACGGGTGGCGGTCTTGTCCCCGATGCCGGGGACACCGGGGATGTTATCCGAGGGGTCACCCTTCAGGGCTTTGAAGTCGGCAATCTGCCCGGGGCTGATGCCGTACCTCTGCATTACGGCGTCTTCGTCATACAGTATGGTGTCACTGAAGCTGCCCCTTGGTTTCGGGTAGAGCACCCGTACCTGTGGGGAGACGAGTTGCATGGTATCGGCATCACCGGTGACGATGATGGTATCAATATCCTGCTCGCCTGCCTGGTGGCTCAGGGTGCCCAGGACGTCATCTGCCTCGTAGTCGTCCAGCTCGTAGACCGGGATATTGAAGGCGGAGACCAGTTGCCTTACCCTGCCCAGCTGGTTGAGAAGCTCCTGGGGGGTAGCCGGGCGGTGTGCCTTGTACTCGTCAAAGAGCCTGTGCCGGAAGGTAGGGGCGGGGCGGTCAAAGGCTATGGCGCAGTGGGTCGGCTTCAGCTCACCGATTGATTTAAGGAGCATCAGGGCAAAGCCGTAGACGGCGCTCACTATCTCGCCGGTCTGGCGCACCGTCAGCGGTTTGCCCTCAAAGGCGTGGAAGGCGCGGTGGACGATGGCGTTGCCATCAAACAAAACCAGCCGCTTTTTCACAGGGATATTATAGCAGAGTGGCGGGGCACCCGGTAGTTATGCCCTTTGCGGGGGTGATAGGCAACCGGCGGTTGACTAATTACGTGCCATATACTAGAGTGTAGGTAGGTCAAGTAGACCGGGTGACCGCCCGCCACTGGCGGGAGGAAAGTCCGAGCTCCACCGGGCAGGGTGCTGGGTAACGCCCAGGAGGGGT